>PCSS01000226.1:965-7300 GCA_002771395.1 Bacteroidetes bacterium CG23_combo_of_CG06-09_8_20_14_all_32_9
ATGGTTAAAATTTTCGGAAGAAAAACTCCACTCGAACTAAGTTTCCTGCAAGTTGAAAAAGAATAAAAAAATTGAATATTGATTATTAAATATTGATTATTGAAATGAATAAAGAGAAATTAAACGCAAGAACAAAACTATTCGCACATCGATGTGTTAAACTTGCTATGTCTTTACCAGCCAAAGAGTTTACTTCAATTTTTATAGCATCTCGAAAAACCGCGACAAATAATAAATAATAAATAATAAATTTGGTATGGCAAAACAAGTTGAAACTTTTATTAAGTTACAAATTAAAGGTGGCGCTGCAAATCCATCTCCTCCGGTAGGTCCTGCATTAGGCTCTAAAGGAGTAAATATTATGGAATTTTGCAAGCAGTTTAACGCTAAAACTAAGGACAAAGCAGGAAAGGTTTTGCCCGTACTGATTACCGTATATGTTGATAAATCATTCGACTTTATTATAAAAACTCCTCCTGCATCTGTTCAAGTTTTAGAAGCAGCTAAACTTCAATCAGGTTCTTCCGAATCTAATAGAAATAAAGTTGGTTCTGTAACATGGGAACAGATAAAAACTATTGCACAGGATAAAATGCCCGACTTAAATTGTTTTACTGTCCAATCAGCTATGTCTATGATAGCTGGTACTGCAAGAAGTTTAGGTGTTACTGTTCAGGGTGAATCTCCTTTAAAGAAATAACAAAGAGAAGTAATGGGAAAAATAACAAAAAACCGTAAATTAGCTCTTTCCAAACTTGATGCCAATAAAGCATATAATCTTAACGATGCCGCTAAACTTGTGAAAACTTTTTCTTTTACAAAATTCGATGCTTCTGTTGACCTTGACATAAGACTTGGTGTTGACCCGCGAAAAGCTAATCAAATGGTTCGCGGAATAGTTACCCTGCCTTATGGTACCGGTAAAGTAACACGTGTTTTAGTACTTTGTTCGCCTGATAAAGTAAATGAAGCTACTGAAGCAGGTGCAGATTATGTTGGACTTGAAGATTATATCGAAAAAATTAAGGGCGGCTGGACCGATGTAGATGTCATTATTACAATGCCTTCTGTTATGTCTAAAATTGGAGCTCTTGGAAAAATTCTTGGACCGCGTGGACTTATGCCAAACCCAAAAAGCGGAACCGTTACTATGGATGTTGGAAAAGCAGTTAAAGAAGTTAAAATGGGTAAAATTGATTTTAAAGTTGATAAATATGGTATAATCCATTCTTCTATAGGAAAAGTATCTTTTAATGAAGAACAGTTAATTGATAATGCAAAAGAATTTATTCGTACCATTATCAAATTAAAACCATCTTCTGCAAAAGGTACTTATATGAAAAGTATTTATCTTTCAAGTACCATGAGTCCGGGAATTCAAATTGATTCTAAATCAGTTGATTAATTAAATTAAAGAAACATGATAAAAAAAGATAAAAATAAAATTATTAATGATTTGACTGTTCATTTACAAAATTTCAGTCATTTCTATCTTGCTGATATTTCCGATTTAAATGCATCCCTTACCAGCAACTTGCGTCGTAAATGTTTTGATAAAAACATTGAGTTGGTTGTGGTAAAAAACAACTTATTTCGCAAGGCGATGGAAAAATTTAATGGGAAATATAACGATTTGTTCAACTTGTTACAGGGTGGAACCTTTGTAATGTTCACAAATTTAGCAAATGAACCCGCAAAACTGATAAAAGAATTTCGCAAAGCAAATAAAAAACTTTTACTTAAAGGCGCTTTTGTAGAAGAATCAGTTTATATTGGCGACAACCAGCTTGATGTGCTTGTAGCAATTAAGAGCAAAGAAGAACTTATAGGTGATATTGTTGCATTATTGCAATCGCCTCTTCGTAATGTAATATCTTCTCTTGAATCGGGCAAACACATTATTACAGGGGTCGTAAAAACCCTTTCTGAAAAAAAATAATTTCAATAAGTTTTTAATCTTAATAATAGTAAAATGGCAGATTTGAAAGTTTTCGCAGAACAATTGGTAAACCTTACCGTAAAGGAAGTTAACGAGTTAGCACATATTCTTAAAGATGAATATGGCATTGAACCTTCTGCAGCAGCGGTTGCAGTCGCCCCTTCTTCAAGTGCCGTGGCTGCTCCAACAGAAAAAAGCCAGTTCGACGTGATATTAAAATCACCCGGTGGTGCTAAATTACATGTAGTAAAATTGGTAAAAGAACTAACAGGTCTTGGACTTAAAGAATCAAAAGACCTTGTTGATGCTGCACCAAAAGCAGTAAAAGAAAGTGTTTCTAAAGAAGAAGCCGAATCATTAAAAGCAAAACTCGAAGAAGCCGGAGCAGAAGTTGAACTTAAATAAAAAAAAAAGTTCAATCAAAAATTACAGGTTTAAAGCCTTTTAAGGCTTTAAACCTTTTTGTCGTTGTATTTATTGAATCTCATTTAATTTAGTTTTACATGTCTGCTACAAATAACAATAGAATTTTCTTTGGTTCAACAAAAAATCAGTATCCATATCCTGATTTTCTTGAAATTCAATTAAAATCGTTCGAGGAATTTTTTCAATTAAATTCCACACCCGAAAAAAGGAAAATGGAAGGCTTGCACAAAGTTTTTCAGGAAAACTTTCCGATTTCCGACACACGAAATAATTTTGTGCTGGAGTTTATGGATTATTTTATTGACCCTCCACGATATGTTATTAATGAGTGCATTGAAAGAGGATTAACTTATAGCGTAGCTCTTAAAGCTAAACTTAAACTATATTGTACCGACCCCGACCATGAGGATTTTGATACAGTAATTCAAAATGTTTACTTAGGAACAGTCCCTTATATGACACCCCGTGGCACCTTTGTTATTAATGGTGCTGAACGTGTAATTGTTTCGCAATTACACCGTTCACCTGGTGTGTTTTTTGGACAAAGCGTACATGCCAATGGTACAAAGCTTTATTCAGCAAGAATTATCCCTTTCAGGGGTTCGTGGATGGAATTTGCCACCGATATTAACAATGTAATGTATGCTTATATTGACCGTAAAAAGAAGTTGCCGGTTACTACATTATTACGTGCTATTGGCTACGAAAACGATAAAGATATTCTCGAAATATTCGGATTAGCCGAAGAAATTAAAGTATCAAAAGTAGCACTTAAAAAACTTATTGGTAGAAAATTAGCTGCTCGTGTTTTAAAAACATGGATTGAAGATTTTGTTGATGAAGATACAGGAGAAGTTGTATCTATCGAAAGAAATGAAATTATTATTGACCGCGAAACAATTATCGATAAAGACCATATTAATTTAATAGTTGATTCGGGTTCAAAAACCATATTACTTCATAAAGAAGACCAAAATCTTGCCGATTTTGCAATTATATATAATACTTTACAGAAAGACCCCTGTAACTCGGAGAAAGAAGCTGTAATATATATATACCGTCAGTTGCGTAATGCCGAACCGCCCGATGAAGCTACCGCCCACGATGTAATTGATAAATTATTTTTCTCTGTTAAAAGATATGATTTAGCCGAAGTAGGAAGATATCGTATTAACAAGAAACTTGGTTTAGAAATACCAATTGACGTAAAAACTCTTACTAAAGAAGATATTATTTCTATTATTAAATATCTTATAGAACTTATAAATTCTAAAGCCAATGTTGATGATATTGACCATTTAAGTAACAGAAGAGTACGTACTGTCGGTGAACAACTCTCGGCACACTTTGGTGTGGGGTTAGCACGTATGGCTCGTACAATTCGTGAAAAAATGAATGTTCGCGATAACGAAGTTTTTACACCAATTGATTTGATTAATGCAAAGAGTTTATCGTCAGTAATTAATACTTTTTTTGGCACAAACCCCCTTTCACAATTTATGGACCAAACCAATCCTTTATCCGAAATGACTCACAAACGGCGTTTGTCTGCTTTGGGCCCTGGTGGTTTAACCCGCGAACGCGCAGGCTTCGAAGTACGCGATGTTCATTATACTCATTACGGAAGGCTTTGCCCAATCGAAACTCCTGAAGGCCCAAACATTGGTCTTATTTCATCGCTTTGCGTTTTTGCAAAAATTAATACTCTTGGATTTATCGAAACTCCTTATCGTCAAGTTCATGAGGGTACCGTAGATATGCACGATGAAAACGTAGTTTATTATAGCGCCGAAGATGAAGAAGAAAAAATAATTGCACAGGCTAATGCTGAAGTTGACAAAAACGGAAATATTTTAAGTTCTAAAGTTAAAGCACATTTTCGTGGCGATTTTCCCGTTTTGGGAAAAGAACAAGTTCAGTTAATGGATGTCGCTCCAAACCAAATCGCCTCTATTGCTGCCAGTCTTATTCCATTTCTTGAACACGATGATGCGAACCGTGCACTTATGGGGTCAAACATGATGCGACAGGCTGTACCTATATTTTCACCAGAGGCTCCAATTGTTGGAACCGGCCTTGAAGAAAAAGTGGTATTAGATTCACGAGCAATGTTAATAGCTGAAGCCGACGGAGTTGTAGAATATGTTGACGGTGAAGAAATGATTATTCGTTATAAACGAACAAGCGAAGAAAAATTTATAAGTTTTAACGATGATGTAGTTAAATATAATATACTAAAATTTCATAAAACAAATCAAAATACAACAATTACTTTACGACCGATAGTTAAAAAGAAACAAAAAATTGTAAAAGGACAGGTACTTACCGAAGGTTATGCAACAAAAGGGGGTGAACTTGCACTTGGCAGAAACCTTATGGTTGCATTTATGCCATGGAAAGGTTACAATTTTGAGGATGCTATTGTAATTAGCGAAAAATTAGTTAAAGAAGATGCTTTTACATCACTGCATATTGATGAGTTTATTTTAGAGGTTCGTGATACTAAACGCGGTATAGAAGAATTAACTTCTGATATTCCTAATGTTAGCGAAGAAGCTACTCGTAATCTTGATGAAAACGGGATAATACGCATAGGAGCTTATGTTCAGCCCGGTGATATTTTAATCGGAAAAATTACTCCAAAAGGTGAAACAGACCCTTCGCCCGAAGAAAAACTCCTGAGAGCTATTTTTGGCGATAAAGCCGGAGATGTAAAAGATGCATCGTTAAAAGTTCCACCATCAGTGAATGGAGTTGTTATTGATAGAAGACTTTTTTCACGTCTGGTTAAAGACAAAAAAGTTAAAGTTTCTGAAAAAACATTGCTCGCCAAAATTGATGATGAGGTAAATAAAAGATATATTGAATTAAAACAACAACAGATTGAAAAATTATTTGCCCTTGTTAATGGTAAAGCCTCACAGGGTGTTAAAGATTATTACAATGTAGCTATAATTCCTAAAGGTGATAAGTTTACTTTTAAATTACTTCAAACTATTGATTTTACCAATGTTAATCCAAATAAATGGACTACTGATAAAACTAAAAATGAATTAATTAGAAATTTGTTTAATAATTTTATTATAAAATATAAAGAGATAGAAGCTGAAGCAAAACGTAAAAAATATAATCTTACTATCGGTGATGAGTTGCCTGTCGGAATTGTAAAACTTGCAAAAGTTTATGTCGCTAAAAAACGTGTAATTAAAGTTGGCGATAAAATGGCAGGTCGTCACGGAAATAAAGGTATCGTTTCAAAAATAGTTCGTGAAGAAGATATGCCTTTTCTTGAAGATGGAACACCTGTTGATATTGTTCTTAACCCTCTTGGTGTACCTTCGCGTATGAACCTCGGACAAATTTATGAAACTGTTCTGGGATGGGCGGGTAAAGAACTCGGATTAACTTTTGCAACTCCAATTTTTGACGGAGCCAAACCTGATGAAATTAACGAGTACACTGATAAAGCTAAACTACCAAGATATGGACGTGTTTATTTATATGACGGTGGTACCGGTGAAAAATTTGACCAACCGGCTACAGTTGGCATCATCTATATGCTTAAACTTGGGCACATGGTTGACGACAAAATGCACGCACGTTCAATTGGTCCGTATTCATTAATTACTCAGCAACCTCTTGGTGGTAAAGCACAATTTGGTGGTCAACGTTTTGGCGAAATGGAGGTTTGGGCGCTCGAAGCATTTGGAGCAGCAAATATATTGCAGGAAATATTAACTATTAAATCTGATGATGTTGTTGGACGTGCAAAATCTTACGAGGCAATTGTAAAAGGCGAACCTATGCCCATCCCCGGAATACCCGAATCGCTTAATGTACTCATTCATGAGTTACATGGCTTGGGTTTAAGTATTAATTTAGAATAGCATTGTTTTCCGAAGCAAGATGCTCCGGAGTTTCACTTTAAAAGAATTACAGCTATGGCTTTTAGAAGAGACAACAAAGTAAA
>PCSS01000258.1:0-1186 GCA_002771395.1 Bacteroidetes bacterium CG23_combo_of_CG06-09_8_20_14_all_32_9
TCCACACGAGTTGGTATTTTCTTTCATTTATTATTTCTTGTTATATGTTATTCAATACAATTACAAATCTCTTTACCTATAGATATTGAGAAGTTACTCATCTCGTTTTTCCTTATACCCTATACCTTATAAATTAAAAATGTAGATATTACGAACAGACTCTAAATAGTTTTTCGGTTTATTTTCTGTTTTCGGCTTTTACAATAAAATACGGATTAAGTAAATTTTCTTTGTTGTAAATAACAGGTGAAATTTCATCAACTTTTGTAAAACTACATCCTGCCTCAATTGCAATGACATGTCCGGCGGCAATATCCCATTCCATTGTTGGACCAAATCTCGGGTAAATATCCGCTTCACCTTCGGCGACCATACAAATTTTTAGTGAACTTCCACGTAAAATAAGTTCAACATTCACATTTTCATTTTTAAGTTTTTGAATATAATTTTTTGTTTCATCATTTATATGCGAATGGCTTGCTGCTATTATAAATTTATCTCTATTCGCATAAACCGGTAACCTGGTATAATTCTTATCAACAGTAGTAAATAAAGCATCTGCGTTAATATATCCTCTATATGCACCTTTACCTTTTAAAGCGAAATAAATTTGACACGAAACAGGCACATAAACAACTCCTAAAACAGGTTGTTTTTTACAAATCAGAGCAATATTTACAGTAAACTCTCCATTTTTTTTAATAAACTCTTTGGTGCCATCAAGTGGGTCAATCATCCAGAAATATTTCCAGTTTTTTCTTTCATCAAAAGGAATATTTCTGCCCTCTTCGCTAAGAACAGGGATATTTGTTGGTTCTAAAATCTTAATAATTTCTGTATGAGCATTTTTATCGGCAAGAGTTAAAGGCGAAAGGTCGGCTTTTAATTTAGCTTCAATTTTTTCGTTTTTATAAACTTCAAGAATCGCTTTTCCGGCTTTTAAAGCTGCGTTTACGGCTGTAATGAGTAATTTATTCTGCATTTGTTTTATTATAACTCATAAAGTTAATGCTTAATTTCAGCCACACATAGTATACTATAAACGGGATAAATTGTCACATTTTATGATTACAATAAAGGTATAAGGTGGTGCAAATTATACCTTATTTTCTTATACCTGAATCCCAAATGTAAGAATTTACCACGTAGGATATATTTTATAAGTTCATCTATCGTTATTCAACAG
>PCSS01000258.1:1217-7435 GCA_002771395.1 Bacteroidetes bacterium CG23_combo_of_CG06-09_8_20_14_all_32_9
CCATTCAAAGTATAGTTACCACGTTTTCACTATTGGGAATATATCAAAAAAAACGTAATCTAACGTCTTTTTTATTAGTCATAATCAGAATTTATATACATTATCGGCAATAAGTTTTGCTGCAATTCTTCGTCGGGCTTCTTTTATATTTACAGGTTCAATTAATGTAAAATATTGCAGGCCTTTATGAAGTTTGTTAAATTCATCGTCCTGGGCGAATGAATTTATTGCATCCATTCCTGATTTATAAATACGGCAAGATGCTTCATAAACAAACACATCACAGATGTCGGCATATACAGAATAATCTGCGGCGCTCTTTATTGCTTTAAGTTTTTCAACTCTTAAAACAACAGATTCAACTGCATACAACTGAATTACCATATCAGAAATACTCATCATTATTTCCTGTTCTGTATTAAATTTATTTCCTACATTTTCATAAGCTCTGGTAAGAATCAGAAGCACAGCTTTTTTAAGTTGTCTTACATAAAAATATTTCTTACCAAAATAATCGGAAAAAGAACTGGCTTTATCATTCAGGGTATCAATTTGCTTATAAATTAATCTGCCGGTATTGAACACTACCGAATCGGCTTTTTTGGCAAACTTAAGCAAGGTATCAGTTACTACTAAACGATTAATTTCGTTTGTACCTTCAAAAATACGGTTGATTCTGGCATCACGATAAGCGCGTTCAACATTCATTTCAGCAGAAAACCCCATTCCACCATGAATTTGTACGGCTTCATCAACAATATAATCCAAAGTTTCTGAACCCAAAACCTTAAGAATGGCGGCTTCCATAGCATATTCACCTAAAGTTACAAGACAGGCTTTAACCTTATCCATGCCATTTACTATGTACATTTCGTTAGTATTATCAACATACATACTTGTACGATAAACAGCAGATTCAGTAACAAATTGACGAATAACCTGTTCTGCCATTTTGTACTGGATAGCGCCAAAATTTGATATCAGACTTCCAAACTGTTTCCTTTCGTTTGCGTATTTCACGGAATCGGAAATAGATGTTTTTCCTGCACCCAATACGTTTGCACCTAATTTAATACGTCCAATATGAAGAATATTTAATGCTATACGAAATCCTTCGCCTCTTTTGCCAAGTAAATTTTCTACCGGTACAACACAATCATTAAAGAAAACCTGAACTGTTGAGGACCCTTTAATTCCCATTTTCTTTTCTTCAGGGTTAAAGCTAAGCCCCGAAAAACTACGCTCAACAATAAAAGCGCTCAGTATTTTATCGTCATCAATTTTAGCAAATACGGTAAATACATCTGCAAAACCACCGTTGGTAATCCACATTTTCTGTCCATTCAGTATATAGTTTTTTCCATCTTCAGAAAGAACAGCTTTTGTTCTACCTGAATTTGCATCGGAACCTGCATTTGGTTCAGTAAGACAATAAGCACCCGCCCATTCGCCACTTGCTAATTTTGGGAGGTATTTTTGTTTCTGCTCCTCTGTACCATAATATAATATTGGCAATGTAGCAATCCCTGTATGAGCTGAGAAAGCTACCGCAAAAGAATATCCGGCACCCAACTCATCTGAAGCGAGCATTGAGGTTACGAATGACTGCCCAAATCCACCATACTCTTCAGGAACCGAAATACCCAATAAACCCATTTCACCTGATTTTGCAAGCAGACTCCTCATTAGTCCCGGTTCCTTTTCATCAATTCTTTTAAGATTTGGCAGTACATCCTGTTTCAAAAAATCTTTACACGTACCGGCAACCATTTTCTGTTCTTCATTAAATTCTTCAGGAATAAAAACATCAGCAGCCGTTGATTCCAAAATCAAAAATTCACATCCTTTTAATACTTTAATATTGACCATAAGTATTATATATTTTTATAAACTACAAATGTATAAGAATTTTGAAAAAAAACAAAGACTAAATAAAGTCTGTCTGTAAAGTTTATAATTCGTTCCAATTTAAGATTTATGATTTAAGATTTATGATTTAAAACCCTAATAATCAATCGAAAATCTGAATTGTTAATTCTAAAATAATTTGAAACTCCGACATTACGGACAAGCACTAAAAAACACGAAATAGTTAACTATTTATAACTGTTCGGATAGGAAATTAAGGGGTTGAGGTGCCGGCTTCTGGTCACTGGTTTCTTTTAAAACGAACAGCATATTTAAGGTTTAAGTTATCTAACGGGGAAAACATCTCTTGGTAATTTTTTTTTAAAATTTTAGAACCCTCCTTATCAACAAATAATTATCTTTGTTGTTCTGAACCCAAAAAATTGATAACATGATTTTAAAGAATATTTTTCTTTTAATGTTTTTAGTATTCGTTTTATTTTCGTTATCCGGAAATGCTCAGGAATCAACAATAACTATAAAGAAAAACGCTAAAAAAGAGATAATTAACGGGAAAAAATATTTTGTTCACGAAGTTCAAAAAGGCGAAACATTATATGCAATAAGTAAGGCATATAACATTGACCAGAACATTATCGCCTTTGAAAATCCCGATGTTTTTGAAAAATTTATACCAGGTCAAATTCTTTATATACCTTATGAAATTGAATCTAACCTGTTAAATTCCCCGAATTTTAAAATACATGTTGTAACAAAGGGCGAAACACTTTATTCAATTTCTAAAAAATACAATGTAAGTATAACAGATATAAACAAATATAACCCCAAAGCAGAAACCAGTTTACAAATTGGACAAAATCTTAAAATCCCTCAAAAGCCGGCAATTAATACTGTAAATATTTCGCAAACAAAAGATACATCAAAATATATTTTTCATAAGATTGAGAAAAATCAGACGATGTATTCAATTTCAAAGCAATACAATGTTCCAATTGATGAAATTTATAAATCAAATACAGAATTAGAAACAAAAGGTTTAAAAAATGGTGAAACAGTAAAAATTCCTAAATATTCTGTTAATAAACCAATTATTAACGATGAAATTTCACTTGAGCCAAAAGTTGATACTGTAACCACTGCTCTTATTCCAGATGTAACTCATAATATGCCTGCTAAAATTACTGATTGTGGAAAATACGATTATTCGGTAAAACGCGAAAATTTTAAAATCGCTCTACTTCTTCCTTTGCAAAGTGATGCAATAACAATTGATAACGAAGATGAAAAATCATCTGATCCCAATTCTGATTTTGAGCCGCAACCCAAGCCGTTTTTGGAATATTATGAAGGATTTTTATTAGCTGTTGATTCTATGAAAAAAAACGGTGAAAACATTACTGTCAAATTATTTGATATAAAAACAGATTCTGCAAAAACTCTGGAAATAATTTCAAAAAACGAATTAGAAAATATGGACATTATTATAGGTCCTGTTTACGAACAAAATTTCAAGTTAATTTCCAATTATGCTAAAAAGAAAGGCATTAATATTATATATCCTGTAAATTCTCAAAATTCCGAGATATATTTAAACCCGCGTGTATTTCAGGTAAATTCAAGTTTTTCAATGCAAATTACTCAGGCTACCCGTTATCTTGCTTCATTTAAAGACATTAACTATGTTGTAATTCAAAATGGAAGTAAAGATGAACTTGAAATAATCAATATTTACAAGAAAAAACTCTTTAAACAGTATTTAGTAAATTTTAAATCTGAAAATGTTCCTTACAAAGAAGTTATGTACAGTTCTGCCGGTATATCCGGTGTAGAAAATGCTCTTAATAAGGATATAATTAACTCAATAATAATTCCATCAGACGAGCAAATTTTTGTAATAAATCTTTTTACTAAACTTCAACCATTAACAAAAAAATTTAAAATTATTCTTGCAGGAATGCCATCGTGGAAAAATTTCGATAATAACATAGAACTAGAGTATTTACATAACTTAAATATGCATTCTTTTGTACCTTTTTATACTGATTATTCAAACTCGTATGTAAAAAGTTTTGTTTTAGATTACAGATACAATTTTAAATGTGAGCCAAGCAAATACAGTTTGTTAGGTTACGATACCGGTCTATATTTTTTAACTGCTCTTAAAAATTACGGACACAATTTTCAGGATTGTTTGCCAAATCTTAAAGTTCAACTTTTACAATCTGATTTTAACTTCGTAAAGTTAGGTGATAAAGGCGGTTACGAAAATAATGGAACTTTTATTTTACATTATAATCAGGATAATGATGTAAAAGTTGTAAACGTTGTTACAGATACAATTAAAAATCCGCTTACTTTTCCTGATATTCAAATAAGAAAAATAAAACCTTAATTTACTTGAAAAGGTCATTAATTGTCATTTACCCTGTTAGATAATCACTTTTAAAATTAATGCTTTCATTTTACAAACTATCTAACAGGGTGAACTTCGCTGTCATTTACAATAAATGACTATTGAATAACTATTGAATGACTACTGAATGGCTATTGAATGACTATGAATGGGGGTAAAAGTCATTGAAAATCAAAAATCTGCTGACTTTACGGACAGAAATTAATACGCTTCAACCTTAAAAATTAACGACTTTATTTTCTTAATCTGATTTGGTTTATCAAAATTTGATAAGCTATTATATTTTGATAATATAATTTGTTCGCTATCAAGTTTAGAATTAAGGCTATCAACTAAATTAATAAGTAATTCTGATTTTATTGCAAAAGTAGCGCCTTCTATTTTGTTATTTTTGGCACATAACATACCAATAATTTCGCCCTTTGAATTTAGAAGCGGGCCACCGCTATTTCCAGGATTAGACGGAATAGAAACCTGAATTGTTGATGAATCTTCGTTATAACCTGTAAATGAGCTTACTGAACCTTCGCCAAAAACCACATCTTTTTTAGAATATCCAAGTGTATAAACATTTTCGCCCAACTCAATGTTTTGGTCACTTAGCTTATATGGAATTTTACCGAAATCGGAAAATGCAGAGTCGGATATTTTTAAAATAGCTACATCCAAAGACAGGTTATTAAATACAATATCGGCATGATAACGAATAAGTGAATCCTGACAATTAACAACAAAAATTGAATCAAAATCTTTTACAATATGATAACTTGTAATAATGTAACCATCAGGTGCAATCGCAAAACCAGTTCCGGCAATATATGAATACTCCGATTTGTTGAATGAAAATAAAGCGTCCCAAAGTGATTTTTGGTTATTTGTAAGCATTGTTATATTATTAGCAAGCTGGGTATATGTCTGTAAATTTTTTTTATATGAAAACCATCCTGAATAATAGAGAGTTCCCACAACTGCAAAGAAACTAACAGCCGCAACAGCGACATAATGAATAATTCTTGTTCTTAAATTTAAATAATTTATTTTAAAGTTACTTTTCTCATTTTCTGCTTCTGCTAACCATTGTTTGGCATTATTTTCGGCTTTTAATAATTGTAAATCATTAAAAAGTTGAACATTTTCTTCAAACTGCAATTTTAATTCAGTATCAGCATTAATTGCTGAAAATAACTCTAACCTTTCATTTTCGTTCAATGAATTGTTAAAATATTTTTCACTTAATTCTGTAAATCTAATTAAGTCCATTATTTAATATCTCCTTTTTCAAAACTACTTTTTCAAAAAATATTTTCTTCAACCGCAGCAGACATTTATATTTCTGAGTTTTTGCATTATCGGCATTTGTGTAACCCATTTTTTTAGCGATTTCCTGCATTGACAAATTATTCAAATAAAAATTAGACAGCAAAGAACTACACGGTTCACCAAGTAAAACCAAACATTGCGACAAATGCAATAAATTTTTTTCATGCTCATTATATTCTTCAATGTCCGATTCATCAATATTTACAAACTCATCAGGTTCTTTTACAGAAACAGGGGCTTTTTTTTTTCTTTTTAATTCCGTAAGCCAAATTCGCCTGCAAACTGAGTAAATATAGGTTTTAATCTTACAATCAAGATTAAAGTCAGTATTTTTTACATTTCGAAAAAGAACTAAAAATCCATCCTGAAAAACATCTTTTGCATCTTGCAACATTCCTCCATTTTGACGGATAAATTTTTCAACCATCGGAAAATGAAGCTTATAAATAGTTTTAATTGCATGTTCGTTATTTTCTCTAACTCCTTGCAATAATTCCGCTTCGCTCCAGAAATTACTCAATTTCATCCGTTTCGATATTTAATAATCGTTTTATAAAAAAGTAACCTTTAAAATAATTAAAATATACTGAAAGTAATTAGTGTTTGTCTGTAATAT
>PCSS01000294.1:0-1772 GCA_002771395.1 Bacteroidetes bacterium CG23_combo_of_CG06-09_8_20_14_all_32_9
CAAAATTTCCCCCTATAAATGTTTCATGGTGGAATAACAGGAAACTGAATTTTAAATTTGCTTAAATGAGGGTAGCAGAATGCCGTAAAAATCCCTGTTTACTATTAATCACTTCTGTAGTTTTGCGGGTGAGTAGTAACAATTTGAGTATTGAAACATTGTTTTTCCCCTTTGAATTTGATATTTGGGATTTGGAACTTATTTTGAATTTTGCCTTTTGAATTTTTTAATTTGGAAAACGTTGCGATTTTAATTTACGACAGGTCAGGATATATGAAGTTCACGAATTTGAATATAAAAATTAGTTTTAATTCGTGCAACTTAGCGAAGCGATTTCATTTACCCTGTTAGATATTGTTTTTTGCAGTATCTCGTTATTCAATGCGATTATCTAACAGGGTGAATCCCGTTAAATATTTGTTAATAAAAGGAGATAATGTTCTTTATATGTTTTTATTTAACGGGGCAAGCACCAATAGAAAAAATAATATTGTGAGTAATTCGTGACAAATATAACATTACTGACAGACAGTAATTATCATTTACTTTTCGTAATTTCTGAATGAAAGAATTTCTTTAAGGTTATGCAAATCGCTACCTTTAGGAACAAGTCTGATTTTTGTAAGTAATGTTACCGGATCTATAAGTTCTTTGAAGGGGATACCTTTAATTTCAAACTCATCGGAAACTGAGACCATTTGTCCGAATTGCCCTTTTGAATACAGTTTATATGCTCCATAACCAAGCATCGATCCCAAAACAACATCATAGCTTATTGGTTCAGCAGCACGGGTTTCGTAACCTATCTGTTTGTTAACAATTTTTATTTCTTTTCCTGTCCTTTGTTTATAGATTGCCGACACCATATCAGAAATAATTAAACCGATTTGGGCTTTATCAAGTTTTATATTTCCATGTGAATCTACGGTTTTAGGCTTCATTTTATCAGGTAATTTCTCAACTAATCCTTCGGCAACGCAAATTACACCATAAGGACGCTTCATTTTCTGCCTTAGTTGAATAAGATCGGTAATTTCATTGGCAATAGCATGAATATCTATTAGTTCAGTATCAATATCCTCGGTAGAAATCATTTTAATAGATTCTCCGGCAATTCCTGTAGCATAAGTAATCCACCCCGATTTTCTTCCCATTAATTCAGCAATAACAAAAGCATCGGTTGACATGGCATCGGCTTCAAGATTTACTATAATAGATTTGGCAATGTTTACACAGGTCCAAAAACCAAATGTCCACGGGATGCCGAAATAGTCATTGTCTATGGTTTTAGGAATATGAATAACATTAAATCCCATTATTTTAAGAAAGTTGGCAGTTTTAAGTGTATCGTCTCCGCCTATTGATATTAAGGTATCAATATTCAAATAATTTAATGCATTAATAATATTTTGCAGTTTTTGAGTTTTTTCAGGATTATCGAAATCATTCATTTTTTTAATTTCTTTACCTGGGTTTGCCCGCGAAGTCCTTAAAATAATGGCTTTCTCGTTGCGTATCCTTGATACAGAATAATCCATGTTGATATAGTGTTCGCCTTCAACTAAGTTTGGATTTTTTATATTGAATTTCTCAAGAAATTCATATCCACGGTAAAATCCTGTACAATTTATTTTCTTATCAAGGAAGCTAAGCACGCATGCTGATATAACAGAATTAGCTCCTGAGGCTGGTCCTCCCGAAAAAATAATTCCGATTTTCTTTTTACTTGATTTCATATTTCTGATTATTGATTACTGATTTCTGATTTCTGA
>PCSS01000294.1:1815-6269 GCA_002771395.1 Bacteroidetes bacterium CG23_combo_of_CG06-09_8_20_14_all_32_9
GATTACCGCTTACCGATTACCGCTTACTAAATTGATGTTACCCATTATTTATTAAACATTGAGGATATCAATAAGTTTAAGTAATTTTGGGTCGGCTAAACGATGTTGTTTAATGGTTTTGTTAAAAGTAGTATGCACAATATCATTGTTTATTAAGCCTATCATAATACTTTTTTGGTCATCTAAAAGAGCATCAATGGCAGCAACACCTAATCGTGTAGCAAGGTATCTGTCAAAAGCTGTAGGGCTTCCGCCTCTCTGTATATGCCCAAGTACCGAAACCCGTACGCTGTAGTCTTTAAAGTCTTCTTTTACTTTATTGGCGATAGTAAATGCACCTCCGGCATCATCACCCTCGGCGACAATTATAATATTACTTGATTTTTTACGTTTGTTTCCTTCTTCAAGATAGTTTTTTAAGGTTTCAAGATGAGTTTCTGCTTCGGGTATTAATATTGCTTCTGCACCGCATGCAAGTCCCCCGCGAAGTGCGATGAAACCTGCATCCCTACCCATAACTTCAACAAAGAAAAGTCGGTCGTGCGAGCTTGCTGTATCGCGAATTTTATCAACGGCTTGCACAACAGTATTCAATGCTGTATCGTAGCCGATGGTATAATCCGTTCCATATATATCATTATCAATAGTACCAGGTAAACCGACGAACGGAATATCGTATTCAGCGGAAAAAGCTCCGGCACCTTTAAACGAACCATCACCTCCGATAACAACTACAGAGTCAATGTTATGTTTTTTTAATTGTTCGTAAGCCATTTTGCGACCTTCGGGTGTTTTAAATTCTTCACAGCGTGCAGTTTTTAAAATTGTACCTCCATACTGGATAATACCCGATACATTTTGTGATTTCATTTCCCTAATCTGACCCGTTATCATTCCATAATAACCATGACGAATACCGTAAGGAACCAGCCCGTAATAGATAGCTGCCCTCACTACAGCCCTTATAGCGGCATTCATTCCAGGTGAATCGCCCCCGGATGTTAATATACCAACACTTTTAATTTTTGTCATTTTGTCAAAAAAAAATATTTCAAAAATAGTAAAAATTGCTTTAACTTTTCAACAGCAAAAGTAAAGATAAATTGTTACATTGCTTTATTGCTTATTGTTACATTGCTTTATTTACTCGCAGGATGCGAGCGATTGCGGGGATACATCATTTCTATTTCTCCGGCAATTTTTTCCATCAGCCATAGTGGTGTTGAAGTCGCTCCACAAATTCCAACAAAGTCGTTTTTCCTAAACCACTGTTTATCAATTTCAATTGATTCTGAAACAAAGTATGTACGAGGATTTTCTTCAAGGCAAACATGAAAAAGGACTTTACCGTTTGAGCTTTTCTTACCGCTTACAAAAATAATAACATCGTGTTTTTTACAAAACTCCCGTAATCTTTTTTGCCTTGATGAAACCTGTCGGCAAGTTGAATCGTGCGAAATAAAAACAATATCATCTCCAAATTTTTCCATTCTTCTTTTAATTTCGCTTATTATTTTGCGATAACTTTCGTTGTTTTGCGTTGTTTGCGAAAAAATGGTAATGGGTTTTGAAAAATCAATTTTATTAAGTTCGCTTACACTACCCACCACAATTGCTTTTCCGTCGGTTTGCCCGACTAAACCGTTAACTTCGGCATGACCTTTTTTTCCATAAATAACAATTTGTCCGTTTTGTGAAGCCATGTTTTCACTTCCAATTTTAATATGATGTTGTAATCGGAGCACAACAGGGCAAGTAGCATCTATAAGTGTAATGTTATTTTCATGTGCAATACTATAAATATTGGGAGGCTCGCCATGTGCGCGAATTAACACCGGGCAATTGTGTAAATTTTTAAATTCTTCGTAATCTATTGTTATTAGTCCCATAAGCTTTAACCGCTCTACTTCCAAATTATTATGAACAATATCACCAAGACAATAAAGTTTTCCGAATTTTGACAATTCTTCTTCGGCTTTTTTTATGGCATATACAACTCCAAAACAAAATCCGGAATACATATCAATTTCAACTTTCATAATTTAAAGTTGATTAATTTTTTGCATAATCCAAACTAATTGTTCGTCGCGGGTCATATTACTGTTATCTAACAAAATGGCATCATCTGCTTTACGTAATGGACTAACTTCACGGTTCTCATCAATAAAATCGCGTTGTTTAATATTTTCAACAACATCGTTTAGTGATATTTTAATACCTTTTTCGTTCATTTCGAGTAAGCGGCGTTGTGCTCTGATAAGTTGGTTGGCGGTCATAAAAATTTTTACTTCTGCATTTGGAAAAACTACCGTACCAATATCACGACCATCCATAACAATTCTTTTATTTTCGCCGATTTTTTGTTGAATGGCAACTAACTTTTTTCTTACTTCAGGAATTTTACTTATAATGCTGACATTTGAAGCAACTTCAGAATTACGTATCTCATCTTCAACATTTTCACCATTAAGCCATGTTTCATTTTTGCCGGTTAAACTGTTTAATTGAAATTTGATGTCAATAAAATTAAGATTTTTATTTAACAGTTCCATATTTACAACCGAATTTTGAATTATTCCATATCTGATACAATATAGTGTAACAGCACGATACATAGCGCCACTGTCGATATAAATATAGCCAAGCATTGTGGCAATTCCCTTTGCCAAAGTACTTTTTCCGCTTGAACTGTAACCGTCAACTGCTATAATTAAATTTTTCATTTACTTTTAAATATACTTTGCACGGTATAAATTTATACATTGTTAATAAAATAATAAAAGGTATATGGACTCAAAGCCCTAAGCTCAAAGGTAAAAGAAAAAAAATGATCCCATCCTTTGGATTTTGAGTTTTGGATTTATTGCACTTCTTTTTTATAAAAATCTCCAATATTTGTACTGATAGAAAATAAGTTTGATGCTCCTGCAAGATGATAAGCAGCTCGTGCATAACTAAAATGAAATTTAGAAACACGAAAACCGAAACCGTATGAGGTACCAACCATAAATGGACGTGTTTCTACAAGCATCTCTTTTCTGCGTTGATAATTATAACCTAATCCGACATAAAAATTTTTAAAAAAAATAATTTCAGTACCAATAATAATATGACGCATAAATTCATCGCTTTTTTTGGCAAGTTTCGATTTTTTCCTGGTTTCGTTGGTAATAAGGTCAGTATCATTGGAAGCAGTGTTAGGATTGAAAAATGTTAATTTCCAGTTTTCAAGATGTTGGGCAGTAATTGAAATCCGCAATGGTGCGTGTTTTAACTTTTTGGTAAAACCAAGTTGAATGTCAAAATCAATGGGTTCATAATTAGATGTAGAATAAGGCTTTATTTGGATTCCAAAGTTTTTTATAACAAATGCAGCAGCAAATTGTCTTTTCAAGTTGTTATAGGAAATACCTGCGTCGGTTACAATTCCAAACGAACTGTAATGCTCTAAAACTGATAATACAGGTTTTATATTGATGCCAAACCTAAAAGCAGTATCAATATTACGGCTATAAATTAAATTAAAAGCATATTCCGCTGCATAAAATTTACCGGTAATTGTTCCCGCTTCATCGGCACTTTGGAATTTTCCATAATTTATATGATGAATTCCAACCGACACATTACCATATTTCGGTAAATTCATTGCATATCCGGCATAACCATAGTTAATATCGCTAAAATAATTAACATAGTTTAGTGCAAAATGTTTATTCATGCTGTCGTTAAGCAAGGCTGGGTTTTGGTAGGCAAGAGCAGGATCGCTCTCATTTAAAGTAATATTGTTACCTCCAAGAGCAGCAACACGAGGGGCATTAGTTAAATATAAAAACTGGTAAACACCACTGCCACCCATCTGACAAAATGCTGATAATGAATAAACAAAAGTTATTATAAAAACTGAAGCAAAAAACTTCATTGTTCTGAATTAATTTTCAAATATAATTTAAATAAAAACGATACTAAAACGGATAATAAAATTGTTTATTGTAAGATAAAAAATTTATAGGCAAATTTTAAAAGTGACACAGCCGACACTAACAGTGTCCGTGCCCGAAATAGGTTGACCAAAAAATTAAAGATCCAACTTAACAAAATTACGAAATTTACAGAAAATAAAAACAGGTCAATATATGAAAAAAGGACATTGCTAATTAAATATATATTTTGTATTTTTGCAGAAAAAAAATATGGACTGTCCAAAATGTGCTGGTACCAAAAAAGTAAAATCAGGCATTGTAAAATCAAGACAACGCTTTAAATGCAAGGAGTGTGGTTGTAATTATACTGTTGAAATTAATTCTACAGCAAAACCAAATTCAATGAAAAAATATGCTTTGCATCTATATTTGGAAGGTCTTGGCTTTCGTTCTATTGGAAGGTTATTAGGTGTAAGTAACGTTTCTGTACTTAACTGGATAAGATTATTTAGTGTCTGTCCGTAATGTCTAAAT
>PCSS01000203.1 GCA_002771395.1 Bacteroidetes bacterium CG23_combo_of_CG06-09_8_20_14_all_32_9
ATAAGTTTAACCAAACAATTGCCCTGCAAATATAATTAAAAAAAAACACCAAGCAATAATGCAAGGCAATAAGCAAGGTGCAAAGGGTTAAAAAAACCGCCAGGCAGGAAATATAAAGTTTTTATGTTAAATATGCCGAAATCCTTAAAAAAATAATGGGGAGAGTGAAGGCAGGAAAAATACGTTTATTATGAAAAAATCATTAAAAATAAATAAACTTTCCAATGTTGGAATCAATAAAAAAGAATTAAATAAAATAAAAGGCGGAGAAAATACAGGTTGTTGTTGTGCTTGTGCATATGAAGGAGATGGTGGTTCAAGTTCTGCTGATAACGGTCAAGCAAATTTAAACGGTGGTCTTGTTTCGCCTCAATGCCCAGATTGGAGAAAGTAATTTAATGAATAAAAAGACCATTTTATTTTAAATGGTCTTTTTTAGTTACTTATTATGCATGATAAATATATATATCTAAAACGAAATAAATATTTTGTTTTAGAGCCAGAAGCCAAAATTAAAAAACGAAAATTAGAATATTTCGAAAAATACGAATTTAATAAAAACATTGAATTTAAAAATAAAATTTATGGTCGTATTAATAAGGAAATGATAATAAAAGCATTAGCTAATACATTACAAATAACATTTGAAGTTACTGAAAATTGTAATCTTGAATGTAAATATTGTGGTTATGGTAATTTTTACAAAGGTAAAACATCAATAAGAAATAGGAGAAATTTATCAATTGAATATGCCAAAATGTTTTTGGATTACATGAATGTTTTATGGAAATCAAATTTTAATTTTTCGTATAAAAAAAATGTGTTTATTAGTTTTTATGGTGGAGAACCCTTATTAAATACAGCATTCATTATTGAAATAATACAATATGTAAATAATTTTAATACAATTGTACCAAAATTTTCAATGACAACAAATGCATTGTTATTGAAAAAAAACATTGATATACTCGTGAAAAATAAAATACATTTACTAATAAGTTTAGACGGGAATAAAGAAAATAATTCTTATCGAATACACAAAAATCAAAAAGAATCATTTAACGAAGTAATTGAAAATATAGACTTTGTTAATAATAATTTTCCGGAATATTTTAATGAATTTATACAATTTAATAGTGTATTACATAATAAAAATTCTGTTAATAAAGCTTTTACTTACATATTTGAAAAATATAAAAAAACAACAACTATATCTGAATTAAATACAACAGGAATAGAACCTTCTATTAAAGAAGAATTTTGGAACACTTATGTTAATTTATTTGAAAATTTAAACCAAAGTAAGGACTATAAATTTATTCGAGAAAAATTATTTTTGAATTCTCCAGATATCAATTCAACATCAAAATTTTTACATCAATATACAAATAATGTTTATAAAACATATTTAGATTTTTTTAAAGATGCTAAAGCTGGAATATTTTTACCTACTGGTACATGCATCCCTTTTTCTAGAAAGGTTTTTATTACAGCAAATGGTGAAATTATACAATGTGAAAAAATAAGCAATACTTTACCTTTTGGTAACATAACAAAAGAAGGTGTTGAAATATACTTTGATAAAATAATTAAAAAAACAAATGACACATATGATAAGTTAAAAAAATATTGTATTAATTGTAATAGAGCAAATAATTGTAACCAATGTATTTTTAACTTAGAAATTAATAATAGTAAAATTATTTGTAATGGATATTCTCCTCTAAAAAAATCCGAAAATTCATTTGATAATTTTATAAATCCATTGTTAAAAGAAAGGAAATTATATAAAAAAATATTAAAAAAGGTATATTATGAATAGATGGCTTTTTTTAGACTCATACATTGAAATTACTTTTTGCCATAAAGAAAAAAAATGTTTATTGTATAATACATTGGATTCAAAAAAATATATTTTTAGAAATAAAGAATATGAAATTATTAAAAAAATATATTATAGAGAATATTCAATAAAATATTTTGAAAATAATGAGAATAAAAGATTCTCAGACTTAATTGAAAATAATTTTCTTGGTGGAATAATTGAATCTAAAGAAAAACCTTTTATTTTTTATCCTTTAATAAATATTCAAAGAAATTTAAAAAAATTTAAAAAATTGTCATATAGAAATGAGGGAGCCAATATTCTTGAAAATCTCTTTGAATTGATAATATTTATTAATGGGAAAAAAAGAACTCTACTACATGAAATATTAAATCTAATCAGAGCAGCTGAATACAGTTCAATTACAAAAGTTAATTTAATAATCGAAAATTATTTTTTTTTAAAAACAGAAATTAATGAACTTATATTAACAATTAATAATAAGTTACATTGTCTAATGGTAATTAAAATTAAATATGATGAATACACTGATTTAATTTCTGAAAGTACTTTAAAAGGTATAAAAAATTATTCTATTATTGTAATAATTGAAAATGATAATTTCAATGCTGATATTTTTAATGAAAAGAATATTCGCTTTGTTTTTAAAATATACAATAAGATAGATTATAATCATTTTGTCAGTAATCTTCAAAATAAAAAAATAGAATATGATTTTGAACTCGATATTGCTAATTGTAATATTGATTTTTTAAAAGAAAATGTTTTTCTGAATAAAGCTGATATTTTAAAAATGAAAGTAACAAAGCAGGACTATGATGCTAATAAAACATTAAACAAATATTTTTTTGGTAAATTAGTTATTAAAAATAATAAAATATACAATAGAGAAACAAAAGGTAAATTAATTACAAAATTAGATGAAAACAAAGAATTAAAAGAAATAGTATTTGACGCTTTAATAAATTCAAATAAATGGTTTTTAATAAGAGATAGAGTCAAACCATGTAAAACTTGTGTTTTTAAGTATATTTGTCCACCTATTTCTGATTATGAAATAAAAGCAAGTAGATATAATTTTTGTAATATCATTAATTAATTACATACAACAATGAAACTCATTATTAGCTTTATTACTACCCTTTTAATTTTAATTTTAAGCGATATAGCGATATTTACCGAAGATGTTATTGTAAAAGACATAAAAGGCAAAGAAGTAAATTTACAAAACATAAAAATAACAAAAGATACAGTTATGATCTTTGTTTGGTGTAAAACATGTGGTTCGTGTATTAAATGTTTAGATTATTATAAAGCTAGAAAAAGGTATCAAAATTATCAAATACTTGCTATTGCAATAACCAAAGGCGATTCAATTGAAACAGAAAAAACAATTATTAATAAACATCATTGGACTTTTCAGATGTATTTTGATAATAAACAAAAATTAGCTAAATATATGTCGAAAAAGGGATATTTTAAATTTAAACCAAGGAAAAAAACAGAAGAAATTGGATATTATGGATTTCCTCAAAGATATATGTTTGTGAAAAATAAATTTTTATGCAATGGTTGCGATAAATATGCTAATCCTTATTCATTAAAATAATTTTTTATGATGATATTTAAAAATATTATAGTATTTATATTATTTCTTCTTTTTTGTAATTCTTATGCACAAAATAAATTCTTGTATCCTTTACAAAAAGGCAACAGTAAGGTTATTTTAAAACCAGGAAATAATTTAAATCCAATTTCAAATGAACCGTTATTCAACAATGGATATTTTATTTCTGCTACTTATGGTACTCCTGTATTTGCTGTTGACGATGGGATTATTTCAGCAGTAACAAAGTTTGTAATTTGTTCACCAGATCTTAAGTGGTTGTCTATGTCTAATACTATTCAGGGATTTAAAAATCAATCAATAAAATATGGTAAAAATAAAAAATGGTTTCGAGAAGAAAATGTAATGGGGATGGTTAGTATAAAACTAAAAGATGGTACAAATATTCACTATTTAGGGCTTATTTCTAATGACACCACTCTTATAACTGGTATTAAAATAAAAAAAGGAGATATAATTGGTAGAGTTGGTTATTTTAGAGTGATTTCAAAAGAACCATGTATTCAAATAACATTATCTACAATAAAAGGTGCAGTTGCAGATATTGGTATCCCTTTGTTTGGTGTAAATAATCATTTTGAAAAGTTAATAAAAAATGGATCTCAGAAATTAATATTCACATCATTAGAATTAAAAGATGCTTTTAAAATATTTAGAGAATCGTTAGAAGAAGGTCATCCTGCACTTTATTTTAACACTTCAAAAACAGAATTTGATTCAATCTTTTCATCAATAGAAAAAAAAATCAACAATCCGATGTCTTTACAAAAGTTTAATTCTTTACTTATGCCTATTGTTGCTAAAATAGGTTGTAGCCATACTTATTTATCATATCTTATTCCGCCTAAATTAAAATATTATTTTCCTTTATGGCTTTCATTTGTAGAAGGTCGTTGTATTGTAATAGACAGTAAAGACGGGAAAAACATTATACCTAAAGGTTCTGAAATTATTGCTATAGACAATAAGCCAATAAAAGAGATAATTAATGCAATGAAAATATTTATGTTTAATGATGTTCAAACTGATGAGTGGAAAGAACAACAATTATTAAAACCTAATTGGTTTCAAAATTATTTTATTTGTGCAAATAATGATGAAATAAAAAGTTCGTATATGTTTAAAATAATAACACCAAATAAACAAGTGAAAGAGATAACATTGAATTCATATACAGAAACAACCTACCCTAAAAATCCGATAATTCCTAAGATAATAAAAGAACAGGAAGACGAACTAAAATTTAGTAGAATAAATAATGATATTGCTTATTTATCTATACAGACTTGTGATTTCTATGATAATTTAAAAATTGAAATTGAATTAATTGTTGACAGCATTATTAAAGAAGATAAAAAAAATTTAATTGTTGATCTTAGATATAATAAGGGTGGTAGTGATATATCATTTCTCTCAAAGCTTTTTATAAATAAATATTTTGATAATATAGAATATAAAATGGTAAAAAGAAACGATAAATATTCATTTTTTAAATATAGTTTAAATTATTCAGAAAATGATATATTATTTCAAGAGTATAATAAAATAGTTGGAAAAGAAGGGTACTGGAAAATAATCTTAAATGATTCAACAGATACCATTAGAAATAAACAATATTTTAAAGGTAAAATATATGTATTAACAGGAGCTGGTGAGCAATCTTATGGTACCGTTTTAGCTACATTATTATACAAAGCAGGTGCAATAATTGTTGGCGAAGAAACAGGTGGTAATTATTATTCTGTTAATGCAGAATCTTTTGCTCAAGTAAAACTTGGAATTACAGATATTGTTTTAAACTTACCATTAACTAGAGTAATTTTTAATTCAACTATTGATTCGCAAATTCCATATAATAGAGGTTTAATTCCTAATTACAAAATTTCAAAAACAATCAATAGCATCTTAAAGGATGAAGATAATCAATTAGATTATTGTATTCAATTAATTTCTAAAAATTAGGACTTAAAGTGCTTAATGAAAAATCCTTTTTACCTCCAACCCGACTCCAAAGACTGCGGTCCCACTTGCCTTCGCATGCTCGCAAAACATTATGGTCGTAGTTACACATTGCAATATTTACGCGAAAGAAGTTTTATAACACGTGAAGGTGTTAGCCTGCTTGGTATAAGCGATGCTGCCGAAAACATTGGTTTTAAAACCATGGGAGTAAAAATAAGTTTTGAGCAATTGCAAAACGAAGCTCCACTGCCTTGCATTGTACATTGGAAACAAAACCATTTTATAACAGTTTATAAAGTTGAAAGTAAAAAGTTAAAAGTTATTGTGCACGTTGCCGACCCTGCTCATGGTCTAATAAAATATACAAAAGAAGAATTTTTAAAGGGCTGGTTAAGCACCAAAACTAATAATGAAAATACAGGAATAGCTTTACTTTTAGAGCCAACGCCAAAGTTTTATGAGTTAAAAGGCGAAAAAACAGACAGAACAAAAATTAATTTTTTATTCAAATATTTAAAACCACATAAAAAATATATTATTCAGTTGTTTTTGGGCATGTTGTTAGGAAGTTTGTTGCAACTTATTTTCCCATTTCTAACTCAGGCAGTTGTAGATACAGGTATAGGTAATCAAAATCTTGGTTTTATTACACTCATATTAATAGCCCAATTAGTTCTTTTTGCA
>PCSS01000052.1 GCA_002771395.1 Bacteroidetes bacterium CG23_combo_of_CG06-09_8_20_14_all_32_9
TTAGTGCAGGATAATTTAAATACTCATAATCCAGCCGTATTATATGAATACTATGAACCAATTGAAGCGAAAAGATGCGTATTCTTACTTCGTTAAATATCACGAGCTTAAAGATTCGGTTTATAATACCGAAAGCCGAAAAAAACTTTTTGATTTACAAATACGTTCGGAAACAGAACAAAGAGAAAATGAAATTGCACTTTTATCACGCGAAAAACAATTAAAAGTTCTGGAAATAAAACAAAGAGAAGATGAAATTTACCGTCAGCAAATATTAAAATACTGGATAATAGTCGCCGCATTTTTAATTATACTTTTGTTTTTGTTTATCCACGTTTATTCAGTAAGCAAAGCTGCTAAAAATAAGCATCTTCTCGAACAAAACTTAAATCTTTATATGCAAAAAGCATTGAGCCAGCAAATGAATCCGCATTTTATTTTTAATACACTCAATTCTATTCAGTTCTTTTTGTTAAACAACGATAAAATTTCTTCAAATAAATACCTCACAAAGTTTGCAAGGTTGATGCGTATAACCCTTGATAATTCTCAAAGTGAAACCATTTCTTTATACAGGGAAATTGAGTCGTTAAACCTTTACATTGAACTTGAGCAACTGCGTTTCGAAAATAAATTTACATTTAAAATAACTACAGGTGCAGACATAGATACAGAATTGATTTCCATTCCACCGCTTATTATTCAGCCATTTGTTGAAAATGCAATTTGGCACGGAATTATGCATCGTGATAGCAATGAGGACGGTAAATTAATAATTCTATTCTCCATTTCAGAAAACAATTTAATTTGCACTATTGAAGACAATGGAATAGGACGCGAAAAAGCGAATGAAATAAGAAAGCAAAAAAAACCTGAACATATATCGCTTGGAACGCAGATTACCGAATCACGAATTTCGCCTATTAATCAATTATACAACAAAAAATTAAATATAACATATCACGATTTGTTTGCACCCGATGGCACTGCTTCGGGCACCAGGGTAGAAATTTGTTTTCCGATTTAAATAAAATTAATTATGTTAAAAACTATTATAATAGATGATGAAAACAGGGCTGTTCAAACTCTGCAAATAATTTTGAGTGAATATTGTCCCCAGGTATCTGTTGTTAACAAAGCCTATTCGGCACCCGAAGGAATTAAATTAATCAGCCTTCATAAACCCGACCTGATATTTTTAGATATTGAAATGCCTAACGGAACTGGCTTCGATGTTCTTGAAGCTTTTCCAAATCGCACATTTGATGTAATTTTTGTAACAGCATACAATAATTACGCATTAAAAGCCATCAAATTTTCTGCTGCCGATTATATTTTAAAACCTGTTGATATTGAAGAAGTAGTTGAATCGGTAAAAAGAATTTCTGAGCGTAGAAATCAGCCGGGAAACACTCATCCTGATATTAATGGATTATTACATAACATTAAGAACCTGTATCAAAAAAAGATTTCAGTACCAACTTTTAATGGAACCGAATATATTTCTACCGATGAAATTTTATATTTTGAAGCCGACCGCAGTTACTGCAAAATATTTTTTGCACAAAAGCGGAATATATTAATTTCGCGAAGTTTGAGTGCTTTAGAACAATTGCTGCCCACCGGCAATTTTGTCAAAATTCATAAATCACATATAGTTAATCTTGCAGCAGTAAAAAAAAATTTACGTACCGATGGTGGAATTGTTGAACTTACCGACGGCACACAACTTTTAATTGCAAAAACCAAAAAAGAAAATTTTTTGGCTTCTATGCAAAGGTATATAAAAGAGAATAAGTTATAACGAAACTTATACCAGTGTGCATTCATAGAGACAAAGTCGTATATGAATACCTGCATCGGTAACCAGGAGCCAGTAATCAGTAACCAACAACCAGTAGCCAGAAGCCGGCAACCGGTTAATGCCTGAAATATATTGACTTTATGTACAGATACTATTTTACTTATAACCCGCCGTAAAATGTTTGGAGAGCAGTAAAAATCACATTAGATTTGTAATTCAAAATATTATTTATGAAGCATATTAAGATTAAAGAGTTATTACAATCTAAAGAGTTTGGTAAAGAATTTATTATTAAAGGCTGGGTTCGTACCCTTCGTGGAAATAAAAACGTAAGTTTTATTGCAATAAATGACGGTTCAATAATTAATAATGTGCAAGTTGTTGTTGATATTCCCGTTTTTGGCGAAGAGTATTTAAAAAACGTTACTACCGGAGCGTGTGTAAAAGTTAGAGGTATTTTGGTACGGTCGCAGGGACAAGGACAAACAGTTGAAGTACAGGCAAAAGAAATTTTTGTTTACGGAAGCTGCGACCCCGAAACTTACCCTCTGCAAAAAAAAAGTCATACTTTGGAGTATCTCAGAACTATCGCTCATTTACGACCTCGCACCAACACATTTAGTGCAGTGTTACGTATTCGCCATAACATGGCTTTTGCTATTCACAAATATTTTAACGATAAGGGATTTTTCTATCTTCATACTCCTATAATTACCGCTTCCGATTGCGAAGGTGCCGGAGAAATGTTCCGGGTTTCAACGCTTGATATTAATAATCTTCCGAAAACACAGGATGGACAAATTGATTTCACTCAGGATTTTTTCGGAAAAGAAACAAATTTAACAGTTTCCGGACAACTTGAAGGCGAACTCGGAGCTATGGCACTTTCAGAGGTTTATACTTTTGGTCCTACTTTTAGAGCCGAAAACTCAAACACACCGCGACACCTTGCCGAATTTTGGATGATTGAACCCGAAATGGCTTTCTATGATTTGGAAGATAACATGAATCTTGCCCAGGATTTTGTCCAGTATCTTATTAAATATGCTCTTGAAAATTGTAAAGACGATTTGGAATTTTTAAATAAAATGTACGATAAAGAACTTATTTCACGTCTCGGATTTGTTGTAAATAATGACTTTGAACGATTAACATATACCCAGGCAGTTGATATTCTGATAAAATCAGGCGAAAAGTTTGAATTTCCTATATCGTGGGGAACTGACCTGCAATCGGAACATGAACGATATCTTGTTGAAAAACATTTTAAAAAGCCCGTTATTTTAATAGATTATCCAAAAGAAATTAAAGCGTTTTACATGAAACAAAACCCCGATGGAAAAACAGTTCGCGCTATGGATGTTTTGTTTCCAAAAATAGGTGAGATAATCGGCGGCTCGCAACGTGAAGAAGATTTACAAAAACTAGTAAACAGAATTAACGAGCTTAAGCTTCCGTCAAAAGATATATGGTGGTATTTAGAAACACGAAAATTTGGAACAGCACCACATAGCGGATTCGGATTAGGTTTTGAAAGATTAATTTTATTTGTTACCGGCATGGCGAACATAAGAGATGTAATTCCATTTCCCCGAACTCCAAAAAATGCAGAATTTTAAAATTATAGTTTGTAACTTTAAAATATTTTTTCCGTTCACATCGTTTGTAACAAAAATAAATTGAGTGTGTAACAAATTGGGGGAATTTTTTTGTGTTATGTAAAATGCTAAATTAAAAATGTAAAACAAAAAAGAGTTAATAGCTATATTTACCAAAAGCATTAAAACTGCAAAAAAGAACAATAATTAGAGAAAATAATTTTATATTAGGCGGCTTAAACTTTTACATTTAGCATTTTAAATTTTGTTTTTCCCCTGTTTTGTTACATACTTAAATAAATTGCTATGTTAGACCAGAGACTTCAACAAAAACTATTACAAAAGCTATCACCACAGCAAATACAACTTATTAAGCTGCTCGAGATTCCTACTATGGAACTTGAGCAACGTATTAAAAAAGAAATGGAAGAAAATCCGGCACTTGAAGAAGGCGAGCCGGAAGACCTTACCAATAATTCTGAAAATGAACTTTCAGAAGAAAAAGAAAACGACGATGAAGAAACTGAACAAATTGAACAAGACGCCGAAAAGATAAAAAAAGAAGAAGAATTTTCTTTGGAAGATTATATAGAAAATGATGATACTGAAACGCCATACTACAATTTAATAGCCAACAATTACTCAAAAGACGATGACCGTAAAGAATTTATTTATTCAACCGGCTCTACGTTTCACGAAAGCCTGCAAACACAAATCGGACTCAGATTTTTAACCCCACGACAGGCAAAACTTGCCGAATATTTAATTGGAAATCTTGATGAGGATGGTTATTTGCGTCGCGAAATTTCTTCAATAGTTGACGATATGGCTTTTATTCAAAACGAAGAAACTACGGAAAAAGAGCTTTTGGAAATACTTGACATTGTTCAGCAACTTGACCCGCCCGGCGTGGGTGCCCGCTCACTTCAGGAATGTTTGTTGCTTCAGCTTAACCGTAAAAACAATAAAAATTCTGCAATACAAAATGCTATTACAATTCTTAACGATTATTTTGAAGAATTTACAAAAAAGCATTTCGATAAAATAATAAAAAAACTTGGTATTTCTGAAGAAGAATTAAAAACTGCCGTTGACGAAATAATCCACCTGAGTCCACGACCTGGAAACTCTTTTTCCGACCCGCAAAATAAAAATTTTCACCAGATTACACCCGATTTTACTGTTGATAACAGCGACGGAAAACTTTATGTGTCGCTAAACTCACGAAACGCACCAGAACTCCGGGTTAGCAGTGCCTATACAAGTATGATCCAGGCTTTTCAGATAAATAAAAACAAAAAGAACAAACGCGAAAAAGAAGCAATGACTTTTGCCCGTCAAAAAGTTGATTCAGCACATTGGTTTATAGATGCTTTGCAACAACGGCAAAATACTTTGTTACTTACAATGAATGCCATTGTTGATTATCAAAAAGATTTTTTTACAGAAGGCGACGAAACCATGCTTAAACCAATGATATTAAAAGATATTGCAAATGTTACCGGTTTAGATATTAGCACTATTTCAAGGGTTGCAAATAGCAAATATGTTCAAACACAATATGGTATTTTTTCTTTAAAATTCTTTTTTTCAGAATCGATGCAAAACGACGTGGGTGAAGAAGTCTCTACCCGCGAAATAAAGAAGATACTGCAAAACGAAATTGAAAAAGAAAATAAACACAATCCGCTTACTGATGAAGAACTTTCCGAAGTCCTTTTACATCGCGGTTATCCTATTGCCCGACGTACAATTGCAAAATACCGCGAACAATTAAATATACCCGTTGGAAGACTTCGTAAAGAATTATAAGACACTCCAAAATTTGAAATCTGAAATCTGAAATATTTTGCTTTAAGATACACTATAATGAGCACAGAACATACTCGTTCCGAAAAAATTGCGGCAATAATTATTTCTTATATTTTTCATCCGTTATTAATGCCTACTGTTGGACTTTACCTTTTTTTTCATTCAGGTACTTACATTGAAACCATGAACGACGAAGCAAAGAATTTTTTGTATGTAATTCTTGGCTTCAGTACTTGCATTTTACCTCTGCTTTTGTTGCCACTTTTCATTTACAGGCGAGTAATAAAAAATATTGAAATGGATACTCGTTCCGAAAGAATTATGCCAACTGTTTTTACTTTTGTTTTTTATTTTCTCGGATATTACCTTCTTAATCGCCTGCCTGTTCCAAATGTGCTTTCGGGTTATATTTCTTCAGTTGTAGCTACGGTTTCAGCAGCATTACTTATAACCATTTGGTGGAAAATCAGTTTTCACACTTTGGCATTAGGCGGCATTATCGGTTCATTGATAGCTTTATCGTTACGTTTTGAAGCTGATTTACAATATTTTATAATGGCGAGTTTATTTTTTACAGGTTTGGTTTCAGCAGCGAGACTACGGTTAGGTGCACATACTCCTTTGCAAATTATAACAGGTTTTTTCTTAGGCTTAATAGTAGTATTTTTATTTGTATTTTTTGGGTTAAATTTTTAAAACACTGCATCTGCAATTTTTCTTATATTATCCGATTTTCCCATAGTATAATAATGAATCACAGGAACTCCTGCTGCTATTAACTCTTTTGATTGCATTATAGCCCATTCTATTCCCACTTGCCTTATTTCGTCGTTGGTTTTGCATTTTTTTGCTTCCTGTTCAAGAACTTCGGGAATTTCAATGTAAAATGTTTTTGGAAGTACATTAATATGGCTTAAAATAGAAACAGGCTTTATTCCCGGAACAATAGGAACATGAATTCCTGCATTATGGCAATCTTTTACAAAATTGAAAAACTTTTTATTATCGAAAAACATTTGAGTAACAATATATTCAGCTCCTGCATCAATTTTATCTTTTAAATAAGCAAGGTCG
>PCSS01000334.1:0-1217 GCA_002771395.1 Bacteroidetes bacterium CG23_combo_of_CG06-09_8_20_14_all_32_9
AACGAATATCTAATAAAAATTATTTCCGTTTTGCATTATTAGATAATGCTACTTTTCCAACTCAAGATGTTACTGCAATATTTAAAAAAGCAAACACAAAAGAGAGCATTGAGTATATTTTAGCTTACTTAAATCATCCTATTATTTTTGATTGGTTAAAATGTAATGGAATTGTAAAAGGTAATATTGTAGAGTTTTCTGAAAAGCCAATAGCAAGTATTCCTTTTAGAATAATTGATTGGAATAATTCAAATGAATTATTCTTACATAATACAATTACAGAAACAGTAAAACAATATTTGAAAACAAAAATGCAGTCTGATATAGACACAATTAATTATTCATTTAACAAACTTTTTGAAATAACATAATGATAGTAAACTATAAAGAATTAATTAAGAAAGTAAAAGAAACAGCTGTTTCAAAACCCCTTTCAGGTGAAATGGCTGGTCACGCAGCTGGTGAGCCATTTGACAAACACGTATATAAAATTATTAAAAACCAATTGCCAAAATATACATTTCGGCAATATGAATATTTAAATGATTTATACAGTAAAAACCCAGAGACAATAACAATTGCAGAAAGACAGAATTTGTTTGATTCTCCAAGTGTTCTTTTTTTATTAAGCAGAGGCAAGGAAGCAACAAAAAAATGGACTTTAGACAATCCTTTTGATGAAAAACAAGATGATACAGCGGATATTATAGTAGTAAAAGACGGTTTCTACGAAAATAATTGATATAAAAACGAGAAATCTATCTAAAACTGCTCAACCACCAAATATTATTTCATCTTTTAAATTAGCACAATTGTGTGCAATAATGATTGATAATAAAGAATTTGATAAACTTTCAATAAATTATTTTGAAATAGATTGGTTGTTAGAGAAAGATAAACTAATATGTAAAGACGCACATTTTGTAAGTCTTTTTAAATCTATACCGGAAAATTTGTATATTAACTGGGCGGCAGCCATGCAAATTCAATTTCACGTTTGTAATTTAAATCAAGACTTTAAAGGCACAATCAAAGAATGGGCTAAAAATTACTTAAAACATTTTGTTGCACAAGTATATAGGCGTTCTAACTATATGATAGAAAAATATGCTAAACCTTTTGAAAAATATATTAAGAGGGGTTCTAAAAATTAGATTTTTCGAGGCGGACAAGATTTTAAAACCGTAGTTTACTGTTGTAAATGAGAACTTAGCGAA
>PCSS01000334.1:1243-2315 GCA_002771395.1 Bacteroidetes bacterium CG23_combo_of_CG06-09_8_20_14_all_32_9
AGTCCCGTAAATTATAAACTACTTAATAAAAAATGCCAATATTTCTTATCTTTGCACACCGATTTTTTTTGAAACAATGAAGCCAAAGCGCGACAAATCAATCATTCGCAGGTTAATCAGTTCATATATTACAACTGTTATAAGCATTTCGCTTGTGCTTTTTATGCTTGGTTTAATAGGAATTATTGTTTTAAGCTCTAAACGCCTTAGTAACTATGTTAAAGAGAATATCAGTTTTTCGGTATTTTTAAAAGATAATGTTAAAGACGCCGATATTTTAAGGCTTCAAAAAAATTTAGATGCTGCACCTTATGTTAAATCAACTTTATTTATAACAAAAGACATGGCTGCCGGGCAGTTAAAAAAAGATTTGGGTGAAGAATTTACAGAATATTTGGAGTACAATCCACTGCCACAAGCTATTGAAGTAAAATACTATGCCGAATATGCCAACCCCGACAGTATTGCTGTAATTGAGCGTGAATTAAAAGAATTTCCACAGGTTAGCGAAGTGTATTATCAAAAAAATCTTGTGTCCCTTATAAATGATAACGTAAACCGCATAAGTCTTATAGTACTTGCATTCAGCATATTATTACTAATAGTTGCTGTTGCATTAATAAATAACACAATGCGACTTTCGGTCTATTCAAAAAGGTTTAATATTAAAACCATGCAATTAGTAGGTGCAACAAAAGATTTTATTATGTTGCCATTTTTAAAAGCAAGTGTTTTTCAGGGAATTATTGCTGCTATTATTGCCATTACACTATTATCGGCAGTTATAACTGTTGCCGAAAGCGAACTCGATGCAATTATCAGTTTAAATGATTTTACTTTGATTAGAATTTTATTCGGATTAATAATACTTTTGGGAGTGCTTATTACTTCACTTTCATCATTTTTTGCTGTTAACAGGTATTTGCGGTTAAAATCATCGGATTTATATTTTTAGTAACTATTCAGCCCATGTTCTTTTTAGCCACAGATTATACCAATTTACCCCGTAGGATAATCCCATTTCACCCCGTTAGATAATCTTATTAAACAAAGTTGTAAAACAAAAAGAATA
>PCSS01000334.1:2326-3319 GCA_002771395.1 Bacteroidetes bacterium CG23_combo_of_CG06-09_8_20_14_all_32_9
ATTTTTACTTTTGCGGGTGAGTAGTAACATTTTTAAATAATAAACATTATGTTGAAAAAAGAAAACAACAACGTATCTGTTCTTGGAAAAAGGAATTACATACTTCTATCAATTGGATTTATTTTGGTAGTAATTGGTTATATTTTGATGTCGGGAGGAAAAAGTCCTGACCCCAAAATATTTTCCGAAGAACTCTTTACAACAACTCGCATTACAGTAGCTCCTGTTTTAGTTCTTTTAGGTTTTGCAATTGACGTTTTTGCACTTGTATTAAAACCTAAAGAAGAATAGATTAATGAGTTGGCTGGAAGTTGTTATCCTTGCAATTGTAGAAGGAATTACCGAGTTTTTACCTGTATCCTCAACCGGACACATGATTATTACCCAATCGGTTCTGGGGATGGAAAACAGCAATTTTATAAAAACATTTATTGTAAATATCCAGTTTGGAGCTATTTTATCGGTAATTGTACTATACTGGAAAAGATTTTTTCAAACATTTCATTTCTATTATAAACTTTTTATCGCTTTTATTCCTGCTGCTGTAATAGGTTTTTTATTAGGCGATTATATTGATGCTTTACTCGAAAACGTAATTGTGGTTACAATTTCTTTATTTTTAGGCGGAATTATTCTCATTTTTATTGATAAATGGTTACACTACCCCAACGAAAATCAAGAAATTACGTATCCCAAAGCATTAAAAATAGGTCTTTTTCAATGTATTGCCATGATACCTGGAATTTCGCGATCGGCTGCCACAATTATTGGCGGAATGACACAAAAACTAAACAGAAAAACAGCAGCCGAATTTTCTTTTTTTCTTGCCGTACCAACAATGTTTGCAGCATCGGCATATAAACTTTTTAAAAACTATAACACCATTACAACTGATAATATTTCAATGCTTATTGGTGGAAATATTGTGGCTTTTATTGTAGCGCTTATTGCTATAAAATCATTTATAGCATTTCTAACAAAATATGGATTTAA
>PCSS01000334.1:3378-3520 GCA_002771395.1 Bacteroidetes bacterium CG23_combo_of_CG06-09_8_20_14_all_32_9
GGTATAACCTTAATATAATATGAGGGGTTCTAAAAATTAGATTTTTCGGGGCGGACAAAATTTTAAAACCGGAGTTTACTATTGTTCACCCTGTTAAATAATTCAAATTTTATTGTAGTATTTTTAATTTTAACAGTATTTA
>PCSS01000272.1 GCA_002771395.1 Bacteroidetes bacterium CG23_combo_of_CG06-09_8_20_14_all_32_9
AATCCTCATTTACAACAGTAAACTCCGGCTTTGAAAAATTCGCAAGCCTCGAAAAATCTAATTTTTAGAACCCCTCTTTATTATTTTTTTACCTTCTCAAAATTGGCTAAAAAATCATAAGTGTAACAATTAACTTTCATATCAAAGCTAACCTTTCTATTTAAGCATTGAGTTCTGGTATCTTATATTGTTCTGAGGTTTTGATATATTATTTTTTTCGACACAAAAATAATATTATTTTTAATTTGATTTTCAACTTTCGCAATAACTTATTAATAAAGCATTATTAATATCTTACTACTTTTTAATTAGGTATTATTTTCGCATAATTTCAGGATAATAGTTTATACAACTCATTTACAATATCCTCAGCAACTTTTGATTTATGTTTTAACTCAAATTTACGAATATTATTGTTATTGTCAATAAATGTAACTTTGTTTGTTTCGGTTTCAAAGCCTGCATTTTTATCATTTAAGGAATTTAATACTATCAGGTCTAAATTTTTATTTTTAAGTTTTAATTTTGCGTTTTCTACCTCGTTATCTGTTTCAAGAGCAAAGCCAATAATTACCTGATGAGCTTTCTTTATTGAGCCTAAATGAGCAGCAATATCACGTGTTGGTTCAAGTTGAATTGATGTAACATTTTGTGAATGTTTTATTTTAATTTCTGAAACTTTTACCGGGGTATAATCGGCTACCGCTGCTGCCAGAATTGCAGCATCGGACATTGTAAACCACTTATTTGCAGCATCAAACATTTCGGCGGCAGAAACTACATTTATAATTTTTATTTGATTATGAACTTTGTTTGCAGTAACCGGTCCCGATATTAGAATTACTTCAGCTCCTTCTGATGCGAGGCAATTTGCAATGGAATAGCCCATTTTTCCTGAAGAATGATTGCTTATAAAGCGAACAGGGTCAATAGCTTCTACGGTTGGCCCGGCAGTTACAATTACACGTTTACCTTTAAGTTTTTTTTTTAACCCGAAGAAATGAATAATTTCGGAAACGATATTTTCGGGTTCTTCCATTCTTCCTTTGCCTTCCAAACCACTGGCAAGTTCGCCGAATGTGGGTTCTATCACAGAGTTTCCGAATGATTTAAGAATTTGTAAATTCTGTTTGGTTGCCGGATGTGAAAACATATCTGCATCCATTGCCGGAGCAATAAAAACAGGACAGCGTGCCGATAAATAAGTTGTAAGTAAAAGATTGTCGCAAATACCGTGTGCCATTTTTGCTATTGTGTTTGCCGAGGCTGGTGCAATTAACATTATATCACCCCAAATGCCAAGTTCAACATGGCTGTTCCAACCGCCAGTTTGTAGTTGAAAAAAATCACACAAAACGGGATTTTTCGATAATGCAGAAAGTGTAATGGGAGTAATAAATTCTTTTGCTGCCGGTGTTACCACTATTTTAATTTCGGCACCTTCTTTTATCAGGAGGCGTGTAAGTTGTGCTGCTTTGTAAGCGGCAATGCTACCGGTAACTCCAAGAATAATATGTTTTCCCTGAAGAAGCATTATTGCTTATCGGTTTGTTTATCAGATTGTTCGGGGTTACGGAAATATAATTTACCATCAATATATTCTTGCAATGCTATTGATGTAGTTTTTGGAAGTTTTTCGTAGAAACGCGAAACTTCAATTTGTTCGCGGTTTTCAAAAACCTCTTCAAGGTTGTCGTTATAAGACACAAATTCTTCTAATTTCTGGTCAAGTTCATTTTTAACTTCAAGTGAAATCTGATTTGAACGTTTTGCAATTACCATAACAGATTTATAAATATTGCCGGTTTGTTCTTCTAGTTTATTTATATCACGGGTAATTGTTGTAACTGAAGCGTTAACTCTTTTAATATCCATATATTGAAATTTTAATTTATTAAATTCTTTGTTGCATCGTTAAAAATCTTTTCTGCTTCTTTAAGATACTTTGATTGAGGAAATTCAGCAATTAAAGTATAATATTCGTCAACGGTATCCTGATAGCGCATAGGTTTCTTTGAATTGATACTATTTTCGGCAAGAAGATACGATGATTTAAGTGTCAGGTACATAATATCTTCTCTGAATTGAGTGTCAGGAAAATCGTTTATTCCGTCTTTTAAAGCGATTATTGCAGCTTTATAAGCGCCAATATCAAAATAAAGCTTAGCAGATTTGAATGATTTAATTTCGAGTTTATTGCGAAGGTCATCTATAATTTTATTACATTCGGTTACCCTGTTGCTTTTAGGGTATTTATTTAAAAACATCTGCATTTCTTCAATTGCTTTGTATGTGTATTCTTGGTCCAGACTGGGGTCAGGCGAATTTAAGAAACTGCAGTAAGCCGACATATAATCACATTCTTCGGAATGCGGGCTTAGAGGATAACGGTTTGAGAAATTTTTAAAATAATAAGCAGCCAAAATATTTTCACCCTGATTATAATAACAATATGCCATATAAAACTGTATTTTTTCAGCTTTATCCGAACCTTTGTAAATATTTTCCAATTCTTCAAATAATCCTACAGCACGATAATAATCTTTTTTCTCGTAATATTCCACTCCTTTTTCGTATTTAAGAGCATAGTCGGAACTTTTCAGGTATTTTTGATATTTACTGCATGATGCAAAAATAACTGATAATGAAATAAATATAATAAAATATGGTTTTTGGGAAAACATTTACAAAGATAATTATTTTTAATCAAAAATTTTTTAATATTATAAATATTTCGTATCTTACAACTTTTTAAAGTATAGTATGCGAAAACAGTTAATTATTATATTGCTCCTGTTTAACTCTTTTTCACTTTTTGCTCAGACTTATGGCAATGAGTGGATTAACTACGGTCAAACATACTACAAAATTCCTGTTACTAAAGAAGGTATTTATAGAATAACTTATCAGGCATTAGATAATGTCGGCTTTCCATTCAGTTCTATGTCTCCAAAGAGCATTCAGATTTTTTACCGTGGTCAGGAGCAATATATTTATATTCAGGGCGAAAACGATGAAATTTTCAATCCTGCCGATTTTATTGAGTTTTATGCAAAAGGCAATGACGGTTGGCTCGATTCTGCACTTTTTGAGCCTGCCACCGTCATAACAAATCCATATTACAGCATGTACACCGACACAGCATATTATTTTCTTACTTGGGATATAACAAAGTTTGGCTTAAGAGTAACCGTTGAAACCGACATTAACTTTACCGCACCTTCATCTCCACTTGCCACCCATTGCATGGTAGATGTGCTTTATCAGAATCCGCAATATTATTACAGTGCCGGCAACGGTCCCCGTTATTTATTAGGCGAAGGGTGGTTCGAATATTTTTTTCTCATAGGTACTACTATTATTAAACCTCTCGTTACACCCGGGTATGTAAGTGGAATAACGCCATCAACAATAAATGTTTCTGTTGCAACAAATTCAAGTTTATCGCATCACTTAAATGTTTCGCTCGGTTCTGCAGTTTTTTTTGATACAATTTTTAGCGGATATACTGCTGTTAAAAAAACATATTCAACTTCGGTAAGTCTTTCACCAACTACAGATGTATCTTTCAGCAGCATTAACGATATTGATGCTGTAACTGATAATATGGAGGTTGCATATATTTTGCTTACCTACCCAAGAAATTTTGTTTTTACCGGGCTTTATCAGAAAAATTTCCGACTTCCCGACAGTAACGGCAACAAATCCCTGTTAGAAATCAGCCAGTTTGGAAGCACAAATGCAGTATTGTGGGATATCACAAATTACCGCAGAATTCCCGTAGTTTATGATTCGGGAAAGCTAAAAGCAATTGTTCCAAACGGTGGTAACGAAAAAATATGTTACATATCTTCCACAGATTCTATTTTTCAGGTAAATTCATTACAAATGAAAACTTATACCAATTATCTGACCAATGGCTTTAATTCCGATTATATTATTATTACACATCCTTTGCTCTTTACCGGAGCCACGGCATACAGAGATTACAGAAACACCACAGGATTTCATGCCTATTGCTACGATGTTGAACAACTTTACGACCAGTTTGCTTACGGCATAAAAAAACATCCGCTTGCTATTAAAAATTTTTTGAAGTATATTACAACACATTACGATACGTTACCAAAATTTGTATTTCTGATTGGGAAAAACATTCATTCAGGAACCTGGTCATATGGGGAAAATTTCAGAAAGAATACTGCAAACTTCGCTTCTGCTCTTGTTCCATCTTATGGCAGCCCGTCGTCGGACAATTTTTTAACAACAAAAATTCTTACAAATAACGAAACTCAGGATATTCCAATTGGCAGAATTGCAGCAACAACTAACGATGAAGTTGCAATGTACTTATCAAAAGTTATGGAACACGAGGGCATACTACAACCTGCCGAATGGATGAAACACATAATTCATTTTGGCGGTGGAAGCAATACTGCTCAGCAAAACACTTTTGCAGGATACCTGAATGAATTTGCTGTAATTATTTCCGACACGCTTTTTGGCGGTTTTGTAAATACTTTTTTAAAAAACAGCAGTTTACCCATTCAGATTACTATTGCCGATACTATAACAAACATTATAAATAATGGGGTTTCGATAATTAATTTTTTTGGACACAGTTATGCCGATGGTTTCGACATGAATATAGATGAACCCGATAATTATTTAAACCGGGGTAAATATCCGTTGCTTATTGCAAACTCTTGTCTTTTAGGCGATATTCATCTTCCGGCTCCAAAAAAGTTAAGCGAAAGATGGATATTTACATCACAGAAAGGTGCTATTGGTTTCATTGCTAACGTTGACCTTGGATACGACTGGTATTTATATTTATATACAAAAGAATTATATAAACAATTTACCTACAAAAACTACATGCAACCTATAGGCAAGTGTATGTGCGATGGAAGTCAAAAAATAATTAACGATAACGGCAGTGTTTTGATAAATACATGTTTGGAATTTACTTTACACGGCGACCCTGCTGTAAGATTAAAATGTTTTCCCTTGCCCGATTTAACAATTAACACAAGTTCAATTAGCTTTGTTCCTGGTATTGTTACTACCGAATCCGATTCGTGTTACATTAAAATTATAATTACAAACATTGGTAAAGCCATTAACGACCCATTTTTAGTAAATGTTACCCGCACTTTTCCCAATGGTTCAACAGAAAATTACTTTAAATCTGTTTACGGATGTCATTTTAAAGATACAGTTTATGTGAAAGTTCCGGTTGATTTTGTAAACGGACCAGGTATAAATCATTTTTGTGTATTTGTTGACTCACAAGACTCAATTGCCGAAATAAGCGAAACCAATAACTCGGCATGTACCGACATAATAATTCGCTCAAACGACCTTATTCCCATATATCCTTATGAATATGCCATTTATCCAAACAATACCGTAACACTTATGGCATCAACAGGTTATCCCTTTATCGGAACTCAAACTTATATTTTTGAAATTGATACTAACGACATTTTTGCCAGTAACAGTCCATCAAAAGTTACCGGATACGTAACTCATTCAGGTGGAGTTGTTCCATGGTCGCCTTCGTTAACTCTTACCGACAGCAGGGTTTATTTCTGGAGAGTAAGTCCGGTACCCCAGGGAAGTGCAAATTATAACTGGAGAGAAAGTTCTTTCATTTATATTACAGGAAAAACAGGGTGGTCGCAGGCACATTTTTTTCAATATAAAAAAGACGGTTTTGAAAACATTATCTATAACCGCCCGAACAGAAAATTTGATTTTGTAACTGCTCCGGTAGAATTGTGGTGTCATGATATTGGTTCTGCCAATAACGATGAAGAATATATGTCAATAAGATATTACTTAGGTGCAATAACAGACCACACATCGTATGGTCCATATCCGGCAATATTAGTTGTGGTAATTGACCCAACTTCCATAACACCGTGGAAAAGCGACCATGGTAACTATGGACAAGCTAATTACAGTATTGGACCTAATAAATATTTTGTATTTTATGCCCCTTCGTTGCTTGATAACCTTGCTACTTTTCTTAACACTTATGTACCCGACAGTTTTTATGTTTTGGCTTATACTTTTATTAGCGGAAAGTTTAATTCATGGACTGAAACAGCTAAAGCGGCTTTTGACAACTTAGGACCTAATAATATTAGGAATCTCAGTGACGATGTTCCAAATGGGGACAATATCCCCTATATCTTTTTCGCCAAAAAAGGCGATACAAGCACAGCGCAAGAAATGTATGGAGCCACTCC
>PCSS01000377.1:0-285 GCA_002771395.1 Bacteroidetes bacterium CG23_combo_of_CG06-09_8_20_14_all_32_9
CCTACGGGGTAAATCAACTATTTCGACATTCATCATTCCTTGTTCGGTGTTCGTTATTTATTAAATTTATCCTTAAATTAGTAACATTACCCTATACCTTTATACCTTATACCTGAAATATCAAATTTTAAAATTCTGATATTATTTTTCAAATTTTTCGACTTTACGGACAGACACTATTTAGTCTATATTTGACATTTCCAAATGTTATTACCAATATTAATGTTTAATAGAGCCAACACTTTTAATCTTATTAAACAAATCCCACATCACAATTCCTGTTGT
>PCSS01000377.1:293-6225 GCA_002771395.1 Bacteroidetes bacterium CG23_combo_of_CG06-09_8_20_14_all_32_9
CATTAAAAGAGTGTTTTGTACCAAATTGCGGAATTTCAATGCAATTATCGGATAAATCAATAACCGACTGTTGAACTCCGTTTATCTCGTTACCAAAAACTACTGCATATTTTTTTTCTTTATCGGGAACAAAATCAAATAAAGAAACACTTTTACTTGCCTGCTCTATCGAAAGAATCTTAAAATCCTCATATTTAAGTCTTTCTATATCCTGTAATGTGCTTTCAAAATATTCCCAATTAACCGATTCGGTTGCGCCCAAAGCGGTTTTTTGAATTTCACGACTTGGAGGTTGAGCGGAAATTCCGCATAAATAAATTTTTTCTATCCTAAAAGCATCGGCTGTACGAAATACAGAACCAATATTATGCTGGCTTCTGATATTGTCAAGTACAATAACAATAGGGGTTTTAGAAGATTTCCGAAATTCTTCAACCGAAATTCTATTCAACTCGTCTAATAAAAGTTTTTTCATTATCAATATATTTGCAAAAGTAATACTTGAATTATCCGAAAAAAATATAATTTTGCTCTCAAAAAAATTTACTATGAATTTACACGAATTTCAAGGGAAAAGCATCTTAAAAAGATATGGAGTTCCAGTACCCGAAGGTGCTGTTGCACATACAGTTGATGCAGCTTATGAAACTGCTAAAGCCATAAAAGATAAAACCGGTACTAATACATGGGCGGTTAAAGCACAAATACATGCCGGAGGAAGAGGAAAAGGCGGCGGTGTAAAAATTGCAAAAAGTCTTGAGCAGGTTAAAGAAAATGCACAGGCTATTTTAGGAATGACGTTGATTACCCATCAAACAGGACCAGCCGGGAAATTAGTACATAAAGTATTGATTGAACAGGGAATTTATTATCCCGGCGAAAGTCCTGTTAAAGAATTTTATATGAGCGTGTTACTTAACAGAGCAACCAGCCGTAACATAATAATGTATTCTACCGAAGGCGGAATGAACATAGAAGAAGTTGCTGCAAAAACTCCCCATCTTATTTTTAAAGAAGAAATTGACCCCCTTACCGGTGTTGCCGATTTTCAGGCTCGTCGTATAGCGTTTAACCTTGAATTATCGGGTAAAGCATTTAAAGAAATGCTGAAATTTGTCCCGGCTTTATACACTGCTTTTGAAAAAGCCGATGCTTCACTTTTTGAAATTAATCCGGTTATTAAAACTTCCGACAACCTTATAATTGCGGCTGATGCAAAAGTAGTAATTGACGATAGCTCTCTTTACAGGCACCCCGATTTTGAAGAAATGCGTGACCTAAACGAAGAAAATACAGACGAAACCGAAGCAGGACATTACAATCTTAACTTTGTAAAACTTGACGGCAATGTTGGTTGCATGGTTAATGGTGCCGGACTTGCCATGGCTACAATGGATATTATTAAACTTTCGGGCGGCGACCCTGCCAATTTCCTTGACGTTGGCGGTGGCGCTAATGCACAAACCGTTGAAGCCGGCTTCCGTATCATATTAAAAGATAAAAACGTAAAAGCTATACTTATTAATATTTTTGGTGGTATTGTTCGTTGCGACCGTGTTGCAAAAGGCGTTATTGAAGCTTACAAATCCATCGGCAAAATTCCTGTTCCGGTAATTGTTAGATTACAAGGAACTAATGCCGAAGAAGCAAAAAAAATGATTGACGAATCGGGACTTAAAGTTTACTCGGCAATTTCGTTACTCGAAGCCGCAGAAACTTTAAAGAAAATTGTATAAACCCATCTGAAGGTATAATTGTTTTAATTTTAACCGATAGTATGTGTCTGAAAACATTTGTTCAGGCACTTTATCTTTTTTATACTTTTACATCCCGAATTTTTAGTTTTATCATTGGCATACCAATTGCAAATTCCGTCCTTATGTTTCGCATAATTGTCATTTTTTTGGTACTCTTTACGTCATTGCAGGCAAAATCGCAAGAGCAAAATCAACAATCTGTTAAAGGATTTTTAGTTTATACACGGGTAATTAACGGCGACACTTTACCGCACATTAATTTACCCGAAATTATTGTTTTGCCGCCTCACGAATTCCACTCCAGACGCGAATTTATGAAATACGCCAAACTCTTAAGAAGTATAAAAAAAGTGTTGCCTTATGCTAAAATAGTAAGAACTAAATTTTTAATTATTCAGAATGAATTAGAAAAACTCCCTGATGAAAACATGAGAAAAGAATATATTAAATATGCTGAGAAAACACTAAAAAACGATTTTCAGGACGAAATAACAAATCTTACAACATCGCAAGGCAGATTACTGATAAAACTGATAAACCGCGAAACCGGAAGTACTACTTACGAATTAATAAAGGAATTAAAAGGCTCATTCAATGCTTTTCTTTATCAATCAATTGCACGTATTTTTGGTGAAAATCTGAAAGATGAATACGACTATAAAGGTAACGATAAGCTAATTGAAGAAATTGTTATAAGAGTTGAGAACGGGGAGTACTAAAAAATTTCAAATTACTAATGCTCGTTAATATAGAACTTTCCAAAAGTTTAAAACTTTTGGAAAGTTGTTGTAACTTTGAATTTAAAAACCATTGTGATTTTAGTTTACGACAGGTAAGGATGTCTGAATTTGTAAAATTCTGCATTGATATTTCAATTGAAAATCATATAAAGCACATTATCAGCATGTTGTATATTCAAGTCGCCACTTTTATACGTTACCAAAAATCATCAGTTGTCAATCTTATATCACTTCTATTTTTTTCCCTTTTGTTTCAGGGAAAGTCCATATCCACACACCTGTTAGAATGGCAAAAAGGGCGGCAAGAGAAATTCCCCCGCTAAGACCATATTGAGTGGCAATAAACACAATAATAAGAGGTGTAAAAAATTGAATACCCCTTGCAATATTGAAAGATGTTCCCATAGCCGTATTTCTTATGGCGGTAGGAAAAATTTCTGAAAATAACGGTCCATAACCGCTGAATATACCTGTTCCAAAACCTGTAAGAAACATAAAAATTAGTATCAAAGAGGGATAGTTAACTATTGAATTCCACATCAATGTAATCATTACAAGTCCAACGGCCATTATGGCAGAATAAATGGAATAAGCAGGTCGTCTGCCAAATTTATCAGCAATAAAGCCAAAAGTTAAATAACCAAGCAGACCGCCTGCCTGTGTTACTAACATCCATTCGGCTGATTTTGCTAATGCAAGATGTCTCTGCTCATGCAGATATCCTGGTAGCCAAGAATATGTAAACCAGTATGCAGACATACCAAAAATTGCCAGAAGAAGCGATTTTGTAAATATACCGGCATAATCTTTTGAAAATAAAATTAAAAATTTATTTTTTGATTCGGTTTTGATTATTTCAGAAGATAATTTACCTTCAGAGAGCATTTTTTTTCTTTCAAGCCAGATATCCGATTCGGGCAGTTTTTTTCTTATATATATAACAAGCAGTGCAGGAAGAACTGATATATAAAAACATAACCTCCAGCCGATTTCAGGAGCAAGTAATCCGCCAATTAATGAAGCAAAAGCCATTCCGATGGGTGCTCCTGTTTGCATAAAAGAACCATATCTTCCTCTCATTTTCTTTGGAAAGGTTTCGCCGATATAAGTTTGGCCTGTAGCCCATTCTCCTCCAACTCCCAACCCTGTAATTATTCTGAATATAAGAAGTAGAGCCACACTATTTGAAAATCCGCACAAAAAAGTTCCTGCGCTGTATATGAGAATAGTCCACTGAAGCACTTTTTTTCTTCCAAAATAGTCGGATAAAAAGCCGAAAATAATTCCTCCGATGGCTGTTGCTGCAAGTGAAGCACCTAGAACATAAGATAAGGTAATATTATCTAAATTTAATTCTTTTCCGATGGGAATAAGCAGAAAAGTAAAAAGAGTAAGGTCATAAAAGTCAAATACCCATCCACTCCAACTCATAAAGAATATTTTGAAGTGCTCTTTAATTGGCTTTTCGTATTCGTTTAGAAACATATTGATAAATATAATTTAATTTGAAATTAACATTCTCAACCATAAAACAAAGGTAAATAAAATTTCAAAAAAAAAATTAAAGGTTAAATAATATTTTGATGTATTGAATGTAAAAAATAATGCCACTTCCTTTGTCAGTGTAAACTCCGGCATGACATTATGGTAAAAAAACATTCCATCGGTAAAGTTCCGTAGGAACGACATTATTGCTATCTTTGTTCTTTAATAAATAAATAATGGTGTAATGGAACATTTCTAATGCTTTTTATTTTTACCAATAGGATAATTCTAAAAATATCCCATACAATTACGTCATTCCTGCAAAAGCACGAATATCCTTTAAAATTGGAGTAATATCAATTTATATCTAACACATCAAAATATTATTTAGCCGTAAAACAGGATTTCTTGCGGAAAATCCTGTTTTTTTATTTCCCGACTTGTGAAATTATCTCCATATTTTTTTAAATAGCCAAAGTCACTTATAAAACTTGCGGAGTGAATTGTAAAACTCTTAAAGGGGATTAGGAAACTCTTAAAGGGGATTAGGAAACTCTTAAAGGGGATTAGGAAACTCTTAAAGGGGATTAGGAAACTCTCAAAGGGGATTAGGAAACTCTTAAAGGGGATTAGGAAACTCTTAAAGGGGATTAGGAAACTCTCAAAGGAGATTAGGAAACTCTCAAAGCGTTTTGTAAAACTGCTCAATAAAAAATGCCATTTCTTTATAATTTTTTGGTTTTTATATCAAACCATGTAGTTTACATTTGTATTTTTATTCCAATGAAAAAATTTCTTTTATTAATATTAATTCTTTTGTTACAAAAGAATACATTTGCCCAGCAAACACGTATTTCACGCTCCGATTACATTGCAAATTACAGCAATTGTGCAATAAAAGAAATGAAACGAACCGGCATTCCTGCAAGCATAACGTTAGCTCAGGGTTGCCTCGAATCCGACGATGGTAACAGTTGGCTGGCTCGTGAAGCTAACAATCACTTTGGAATAAAATGCCACAATTGGGAAGGCAACAAAGTTTATCAGGACGACGACGACAAAAAAGAATGTTTCAGAAAATATTCATCGGCAAAAAAATCTTATGACGACCATAGCGACTTTTTAGTAAATACAAAAAGATACGCTGTACTATTTCAATTAAATCCACGCGATTATAAAGGTTGGGCAAAAGGTTTAAAAGAAGCCGGTTATGCAACTAATCCAAAATACCCTGAACTTCTTATTAAAATAATAGAAGATAATAAATTATACGAATTTGATAGGGGAAATAAAACTCGTCGTGAAAAAACTGATACATCGAAAACAAAGCAGAAACAAAGCCACCGGAAGTTAGGCGATGTTGATAATTTTTCAATAACTACTGCCGGACGTGAAATAAAATTACATAACAGAATTAAATTTATTGTTGCCAAAAATGGTGATACTCCCGATGCTATTGCCAAAGAAATCGATGTTTTTACTTGGGAATTATTGCGATACAACGATTTAACACGAGATTCTGTTTTGCGACAAGGACAAATTTTATATATTCAGCCCAAAAGAAATAAAGCCGAATTTGGCAAGAATACTCATATTGTTAAAGAGGGAGAAACATTTTACAGTATTTCTCAACTTTATGGAATAAAACTAAATAAATTATTGCTAAAAAATAATCTTAATCTGACAGATAGCATTAAAGTAGGAAATGTTCTCAATTTAAGAAAACGAAAAATGCCCGAAACAAAATAACATCATTTTTAGGCATCTTTCAAAATTGCTTAAAAGTAGTTTACCCCGTTAGATAATTACCACTATATTGTTGGTTCCTTTGTTTATGCTATCTAATCGGGGTGAACAATTTCATAGTTTTATTGTTTCATTGTTATTTAACCACTTAGCAATTTTTTCATCCCCCTACCCCCTTCAAAAAGGGGGACGTTTAACAATTCA
>PCSS01000115.1:0-2373 GCA_002771395.1 Bacteroidetes bacterium CG23_combo_of_CG06-09_8_20_14_all_32_9
CTTTGTAAAAACGTTTAAGCAAAATTTGATAGAGAAGCATTTCATTGGTATGATGAACAGACTGAAAATAAAATTTACGTGACTTCTAAAAATTGCTTTTTTTTTCGTTGGACTTCAATTTTAAAATCATCATTTACCCTGTTAAATAGAGCAAATTATTTAACAGGGTAAACCCCGGTTTTAAAATTTTGTCCGCCTCAAAAAATCTGATTTTTAGAAGCCCTCTTTATTTTTTTTACCGTTCTGCTGAAAAAGAAAGGAATGCCTAACCAAATTGGCAAAAAATTATGATAGTAGTTACAGGTGCCGCCGGTTTTATTGGAAGCGTTTTAGTTTCCCGCCTTAATAAAGAGAACTTTAAGGACATTATTCTTGTTGACGATTTTACAAAAATTGATAAAGCTGCTAATCTTGAAGGAAAAATTTATACGGCAAAAATTCACCGGAAAGATTTTTTTTCGTGGCTTAACAATAATCATAAATTTGTTCAGCTCATTTTTCATATTGGTGCAAGAACCGATACTACCGAATTTAACAGGAGTATTTTTGATGAATTAAATTTCAGATATTCTCAAAATGTGTGGAAAGCCTGTGTGAAATACGGATTACCGTTAATTTACGCTTCGTCGGCAGCAACTTATGGAAATGGCGAATTTGGCTATAACGATGATGAAATATTAATTCCAAAACTCAAGCCTTTAAATCCTTACGGAGAATCTAAAAACAATTTCGATTTATGGGCATTAAAACAAATTTCAAAACCATATTTTTGGACAGGATTGAAGTTTTTTAATGTATTTGGTCCTAACGAGTATCATAAAGAACGGATGGCATCGGTTGTGTTTCATGCCTACAATCAAATAAAAGCTACCGGAAAAATGAAATTGTTTCGTTCACATAAAGAAAGTTTTGCCGATGGCGAACAAAAACGCGATTTTATTTATGTGAAAGATGTTATTGACGTGTTGTTCTTTTTGATGTATCAAAGAAAAAATTCCGGTATTTACAATTTAGGAACAGGTAAAGCCAGAACTTTTATTGACCTTGTAAATGCCACTTTTAAAGCTATGAAGCTTACACCGGTTATAAAATTTATTGATACACCTATAGATATTCGCGATAAATACCAATACTTTACAGAAGCCAAAATGGACAAATTAAGAACAATTGGCTACATTACTCCTTTTACTTCACTTGAAGATGCAATAAACGATTATGTAAATAATTTCCTCTCTTCAAATTCAAGATTATAAATTTAGAAGTCCCGTTTAGTAATTACCGGTTATGTTTGGTATGAAAGTCAACCATTAACCATTTTAATGTAAACTTCTAAAATTTTTGCACTTGGACTTGGCTCTATGATTAATTCTTTTATTAAAGCCGGAATAAGAACAGTTTCACCTGTATTTACATTTTCTTTTTTGTTATTTCCGTAATTTATTGCAAAACATCCTTCTAAACAAAGGTAAATAATAAATGAATCAATATTATTATAATCTTTTTGCAATAACAGGTTTAAATTTAGCAGGTTAGTTGTAAAATACTTACATTCTGCAATATTTACGGGTTCATTAATTTGTTTCTTGTAAACTTGTTGCGGGTATTTGCAAAGTTTAAAATCTAATGCGTCTAAAGCAAGTAGGGTATGCAGCTCGCGTAAATTTCCTTTATTATCAAGTCTGTCCCAGTCGTAAATTCTATAAGTAATATCTGAGGTTTGCTGAATTTCGGCTAATAAAATTCCTGCTCCAATTGCATGCACACGCCCGGCAGGAATAAAAAAAACATCACCTGATTTTACCTTTTCTACATTTAAAATGTTTTTTAAAGTTTTGTTTTCAAGATGTTCAAGATATTCTTCTTTTTTGATTGTTCGGTTAAATCCCGAAATAAGTTCTGCACCTTTATCAGCCTGAATAACATACCACATCTCGGTTTTGCCATAAGCATTGTGGCGTTCTTTTGCTAATTCGTTATTTGGGTGAACCTGAATGGAAAGCACATCGGAAGCATCAATATATTTAATTAAAAGCGGAAATTCTACTCCGAATTTTTCGTAAACCTTTTCGCCAACTAAATCGCCCATATAAATTTCTATAATTTCGGAAAGCGTATTCCCTTTTAAAAATCCATTGGCAACAACTGAAACATTGCCTTTAACACTTGAAATTTCCCACGATTCGCCACAATTTGGCAATGCACCGAAATCTTTTTTCAGAACGGTTTTAATTTTTTCACCGCCCCAGATTTTATCTTTATATATCGGCTTGAATTTTAAAGGGTAAAGCATGATAAGAAATTTAGGATTTAAGATTTAGGATTTTAGAGTTCATACAATCAAATTATGCCATTATTTTTAATTTTTGATGCGCT
>PCSS01000115.1:2438-6069 GCA_002771395.1 Bacteroidetes bacterium CG23_combo_of_CG06-09_8_20_14_all_32_9
TCAAAACTATTTTATAATTTTACGACTTTGTAATTACAATTACTAAAACAATTTTTTTATGAAAACTAAATCTATTTTTTTGGCAGTCATGTTTGCTGTTCCGGTGCTATGCCCGGCACAATTTAAAGTTTTTGACACAGGAAATGTAGGTGTGAGGATGACATCTAATCCCTGGGCTAATTTCCACGTAGTGGGAAACAGCACTTTTACTGGAAAGGATACTGTTATTATCTCCGCCCCATATATCCGGGGCAACCAACGGTATTCCACTCCAATTACTCCGGATTTTACATGGTGGGGAAATGACCAGTGCGGGATATTTCACCCTGCTCCTAATATTATAGGTTTTTCAACAAATGGAACCGAAAGAATAAGACTTACTCAAAATGGCAATTTACTTATAGGTGGTACTTGGGACGGTGGTGCAAAACTTTCTATAGATGCTAAAGAGCGTTGCAATCAGATTAATTACAGTAATTTAAGTTCTGATTGGGGATGGGCTCAGGTATCAAATGTAAACAGACAATATACAAAAAGTTGGGTAGTTTCATATAACTGGCTTGAACGATTTGCTGTTTGGGGAAATGGTATTGTTTATGGGTATGGAGGGTTTTATTCAGGCTGCGACAGTATATTTAAAGAAAATATTGATACCATAAATGATCCTCTTGGTAAATTATTATTATTAAAAGGAATAAAATATAATGATAGGCAAGAGATATTGCAGACAGGTGACACAATTACAGTATTACCAACAGATACTCCAAAAACGAAATTTGGTGTAATCGCTCAGGAAGTTGAAGCTGTAGTACCTGAAGCAGTAATAACTTTACCAGATGGAACAAAAGCGGTATCTTATGAAACTTTATTAGCTTTACTTATAGAATCCTCAAAGAAACAACAAAAAATAATTGAAAATCAAAGTAATACTATTATTTCTTTACAAAATGAGATAATTTCAATAAACGAGAGATTAATATTAGCCGAAGAGTGTTTAAATAATTTACCCCATGGTTTAGGTTGTAGTCATCAACATAATAAGAGTTTAAATAATAATTCACCGGAATATAATACAGATAGTGCCAAGTTATTCCAGAATATACCCAATCCTTTTAATGTAAAAACTGTAATTGGTTATTATTTACCAAACGAAACAACTAATGCCTCTCTGCTTATATTCGATATGCAGGGAAAACTTATAAAAATATATAAAATTGCAACATTCGGTAAAGATAATATTGAAATAAATGCAGGCGAATTGCAACCCGGTATGTATATGTATAGTCTTATTGCAAATGGCAAAGAGGTTGATACTAAAAAAATGATTTTAACAGAATAATAAACTATGAAAAAGTTGAATATTAAATTGTTATTCTGTATATTTGCCTTAATTGCAAATGTTAAAAACGTGCAAGCGCAAATAATAAACAATGATAAAAACTGGGATACAACTCCATTTTTTATTGATAATTTTAACCCACCCCGCTCGAATTGGGATTCAAGTTGGTTCGATAAGCCAAACGATAATAAATGGCGGGCACACATAATTACCGGTGTTACTCACGGTGATGCAGAACATCAGGTTTACCAAAGAGAAAATGCAATATTTAATTCTGCCGATAGTACTATTGTATTACGTGCCGAATATGTTGGTGGCCCAATACCCGATACAGCTTACGATATTCCAAACGGGTACACGCCCGATACTTCTGTTAATCGGTTATACTATCATTCAGGTGCAATAACTACAATTGCACCAGAACAATATGGCAGATTTTTATATGGATATTTTGAAACCCGATGTAAAATGCCTGTAAATCATGGCGATTTTCCCGGATTTTGGCTTTGGGCTTATTCCGATGGCAACAACAGGGAAATTGATGTTTTTGAACATTCACAATCAATGTATGCACAATATGGTGGCGACTCAACACGTCTATTTACTGGAGGTGTCTGGTATAGTACATACGATGATACAGCAAAGAGTCCTTATAGCCATCATTATTATATTTCACCATCAGACCCCGACCTTACTAACTGGCATACTTTTGGAGTTGAATGGTCGCCCAAACGATTAGTTTGGTATTTTGACAATAAAGCAATTGGTGAATTTTATAACGATTCTATACCATCAAAAAGCATGTTTTTAATGCTTAATTATGCATTGGATGATTTGGTTATGCCAAACAATGTTCCTATCCAATATGGTTTTCCTGATTCCATGACAATTGATTATGTTCGTGTAAATAATTTAAAATGCGGTTGCGATACAAATGCTGTAATTCAGAATAACTCACAATTATCTACTTTCTATTACAGTGTAAAGAAAACAATTACTGTAGGCGGTTATGGTTATAATATTTCTGTTCCTGCAAACGATAAAGTTGTATTCAGGGCAACTGACGGTATAACCATTAACGGCGATTTTGAAGTTCCTTTGGGTAGCGAATTAGAATTAATTACACATCAATGTCCTCAATAAATATTATAAATTTTAAAAAATAAAAAATATGAAACAAAAATTTTTAATAGTAACGATAATTACAATAATGACATTTTCGTTAAAGTCGCAATCTTTTCAAACATTAACTGATACCAACGTCATTTTTGTTGATTACAATCCTGACGTAATCTTACATTATAATTATAATCAGGAATCGTTAAGTATTGATATAAATAATGATAGTGTTTTAGACTTTAAATTCTATTTTACACCTGGATCGAATCCAGGCTCTTATATTAGTGATTTAAATACTAACTGCAAATATACATCAGTTTGGGATACTGTTAGTAATGATTCTTTGAATAATCCTGCTATTAGTTGGAGTTCAGGTGCCAACTTTTGGTACTCACCTACAGATGCAATATTTGGAATAAAGATTATATCAGGATCTAATAATTATTATGGATGGATTCATGCAGTTTTAAGTTTTGGGCCATGGATCATGACAATTGATAAATACGCTTTTTGTAAAATACCCAACTATCCTTTTCATAAAGGGCAAACAACCTTAATTACCAATATCCCAAATATAATTACACCCGATAGTACTTATGTTTATTTGGGTTCGGGTAATAGTATTGTAGTACAATCGGGTAAAATAATTAATAGTGTAACACTAACAAGTACAACAGGGATTGTAGTTGCATCGCAGAATAATATAAATTCTTATTCTACAAATATTAGTACAGCAGGTATTGCGCATGGTACTTATATTGTGCAAGTGCAGTTTACTGATTTAAGTAATTATACAAAGCAAATTGTTTTATAATAAAAAATGAAGCTGCCCTGAGAAATACGGGCAACTTTTTAAAATTAAAATCTAATAATTGCAAATTGACAATTACTAAAAAAATAAACCCATCTCAAAAAAAACTAAATTTTCAATGCAAACGTTCAAAGCCGAACTACAAGGACGAAGCTTGAAAAGCACGCAGGGCAATAATAACAAATCGCCTGTTTATAACACACGTTTGGTAAAAACTGGGCAGTTATGGGCAACTTGACAATATTAACAAATTGTAAACTTTTTAGCGGTTTGACGCCCCCTGCGGCTAATCGCCCAGCTTTTCCAAGCGCCAAACGTTAGCACTCATGTTTATAAATATTATCAAATAATTTAGTATCTTT
>PCSS01000295.1:0-147 GCA_002771395.1 Bacteroidetes bacterium CG23_combo_of_CG06-09_8_20_14_all_32_9
GTTCTCCCCCTAAATTTCCAGAATTAAATCTTTCTGCCTGTACTGATCCTTTAACGGGGTTGTTTAACCGTTATTATCTGAATCAGGTTCTCCCTCAAACCTTAAAAGATGCCGAACAAGAGGATTTTAAAGTATTTGTGTTTCTTA
>PCSS01000295.1:169-311 GCA_002771395.1 Bacteroidetes bacterium CG23_combo_of_CG06-09_8_20_14_all_32_9
TATCAATGATACTTATGGCCATCTATCCGGGGACGAGGTTTTAAAAAGTGTATCGGAAGTTTTTAAAAAATGCGTGAGAGAGAATGATGTTGTAATTCGCTATGCCGGGGATGAGTTTATTATTTTATCCAAAGGACTGGAT
>PCSS01000295.1:479-6170 GCA_002771395.1 Bacteroidetes bacterium CG23_combo_of_CG06-09_8_20_14_all_32_9
TTTCTTAACATTGTATTTTAAGATAGTACTGTTTTCTTGCAAACACTATTTATTTTACTTTCTTCAAAGCCTCAGTTGTAGCATCTAACATGGGTTCGATAGAAATTTCTTTGCCCACAGCTCCTTTCATCCATATTTGAGGGATTAGGCGACCCTGTGTGTAGATGCGTTGAATTTCAGTAGCGAAGTTTTTATCTTTTATTTGTTTTTCTATTTGAAAATCAATTAAATGCCCCATCGGATAATTTGAAAGATAAAGTGGTGAATCTATCATGTGTGAGTAAATGGCAAGAATTGGTTCATCTTTAGTACCAAAAACGGGAGAATAATATTTATTCCAAATTTCTTTGGCAATAAAAATTACCTGTTCTTTAAGTTGTGCAGGAGTTGCATTAGGATTTTGGTACAGCCATTTCCACACCTGCATATCCACCAGCGAAACACCCATAATTTCGTAACACGCCCAAAAATTATCAAGTACCATTATATCAAATTTGGCAGGTTCGGTATTTTTAATTCCCAGCAATTCAAGGTCACGTTTTTGAAAAATAAAAGCAAGTGCCTCGGTAAAAGCCGTATTGGGAACACCTTTCATAGCGTAATAGTCCATATCGTAAAGCGAGAGTGTTTGTTCAACCGTATGCCCAAATTCGTGAACGGCAATATTGTATCCTTTATAATCCATCCCGTCTTTTCCCACGCGGGTGCGAAGATGAGCGTTGTCGCCGTGCATTTCGCTACCCCATGCATGACCGGCTCCACGCGAAGCATCAACAGAAATATGACTCGTAATTTCGTTTGATTTTTCGGAAGTAAAACCAAGTTTTTGAAGTATCAACGGTAAATCCTGCTGAAATTTATCTTTTGCTGGATACTTTGTTTTAACAACATTGGTAAGTTCGGTTTCTGAAATTGTGCTTCGCAATTTAAACCCATCGTACCAAATATCAAAAGGTTCAAGATTTCGTCTCAAACGTTTGCTGATAAGTGTCGCCACTTCTTTAACCTGAGGCGAAGAAATGAAATCGGTAAAATTTTTTTCAACTTCCTCCTGAGGAATTTCCATTTCACCATCAAATTTTCGCTGAATATAAGTTGGATATTGAGGGCTGTAAGGGTCAACCGCTTTGTTTGTTTTAAAAACATTAAGCAAATGTTCGTATCTTTTATTAGGTTCGGGGGTAAATTTTATTTCTTTTCCATTCCCGAACAGTTTGTTCTTTTCGGGGTCCCATAAATATTTATCGCTATTTATAACACTTTCAGGAATATCCTGATAAATAATGTGTTTTATAACATTATAAATAATTTTTTGTTTTTGTAACCCTTCGGTGTCGCTATAATGCGATTTTAACTCGTCGCGTAAACCCCAGTGCGATATAAGTTTTAAATCTTTCGGAAAATACGTTTTATTATTTTTATCTATTAAATTTCCCATAAATATATTGTACTCACTTATATAAGTGTCGGCAGCGGTTAATGTTTCGCTTATTTTTTGAATTACGTCTGCCGGCACTCTACTCGAAAATATATCACCTAATCGTGCATAAGCCCATTGTTGGCGGTTCCACGAGCTACCTTTCTCATTTTTTTCTTTTAATGAATAAGATGGGAAATTTAATATTGTTACAAATGCAATTTTATTTGTAAAAAAATCATCTGTTAAATGAGAACTAACATTGTAACCTCCAAACATTTCATCAATTGGCAAAACTTCTCCTTTATCAAGGTGAAGTGGTTCCATTAAACCAATTGTTATGCGATTAAAATTTCCATTTAAAACTTCAAATTGATGCTGAATTTTTTGAAAAATGGCTTCGCGCATTGAATCGGTTCCAAGATAATTTTCGTTGCAGAATTTCGAAAAATCTTCTGAAGTTCCATCGCTATCGAACCACAAAGCGGCTGCCTGTGTAACACCTTTTTCAATAAGTTTTTTTCGACCATCTCCGTACTTTTTTACAAGCGAATCTTTTACTTGTTGAATTGTAGTTTCTGAGATGCTTGATTTTTTTGACTGTTCAGAATTTTTATCTTCAGAACGGTTTTTACATTGTTGAATGCCAATCATTAATGGAAGAATTAGAATAATTATTCGTCTGTTCATATATTTTGGTTTAAGGTTTTTAGTTTCAGATTATGGTTTTTACAATATATTTCTATTTGTTTTTATTGTATTTCTACTTTATTTCTATTTATTTCTATTTAGGATATCTATTTATTTTTCGTACAAAGCTGTTTTTACAAAATCGGAAACCGAAAGAAATTTATTTTCATAAGTGAACGTTTCCTGTAAATTATAATTAAATTCCTTAATTCCCCGCGAATAAAAAAGTTTTATCAGCATTTCACCTTTATTAAAACTTTGAATATTTTCGTTGTTAACGAATAGTTTTGCTTCAAGAATATTGCATATTTCATTTTGAAAAACGGGCTGACGGTTTGGAACCGAAAAAACTGAAAACTTTTCTTCCAAACGGTTAAAATAATTTTGCAAAGGCAGGAAAGAAGTATCGTGCAAATCAGATGGCAACCACAGTTCAAACTTAAAGTACTTTTCTATAGAACTTCCTGCATTGCGGACAAGGAATTTTGGGTAAAAATTCATATTTACAATTCTGCTGTTTTCGAGCGTAGGAACGCCTTGTGTGTTTATAATTCCCACAAATTCCATTTCCGATACCGATGCAAGATTATACAATTCTCTAACTCGTTGTTCCTGCATCATTTCAGTTTTATTTCCAACTCTTTGGTAAAACCGATTGTCTGATGCCATGTGCGGGCGGTGCGGGCTTTTTGGAATTTTTACAACAATAAATCCTGATTCCACATTGTTATTATCTGCAACTTCATAAACATCAAGATTTTCGATAATCGGTGAAATTTCATTTTCAAGCAAAGTTTTAAGCCAAAATGATGACACATTTTTGAAATTAACTAAATCAATTTCAAAGGCTCTGCCACGCTCCGTTTTTATACCAAAAATAACAGTTCCGCCATTGGAATTTGCAAAAGCCGAAATATAGCACGAAAGCCATTGTTCTTTTTTATCGTTTCCGGGAATGAGGTTACCTGTTTTGCAAAAATCAACCAAGTTGCCACATTTGGTTTTAGTTGTAATAAAGCGAATTATGTCATCAATATTATATCTTTTTGTCTCAGATTGCATTTTATGTTTTAAACCATAAAGATAATTAAAAAGAAAATTTAATTAGTGCTTGTCTGTAAAGTCAAAAATATGCCACGAATTATACGAATTGTTTATTATTTTTTTTGGTTACTATTCACCCCATCTAATGTACGAAAAAAATATTTACCCTGTTAAATATTTAGCAAACTGGCAGTAGTAATTTTTGAAAAAGCAGTATTTAACGGGGTAAATAAAAAATTCGTAATTCGATGGGATAATGAAAATTAACCAAAGGGATGAATAGTAACGATGTTTCATCGTTTTACTTGAAAATTTTTATTGTACTATCAAGCATATAGCAGCCGGTAAAAAAGTATGAAGAAAAAATAATCAGCAGGGTTGTTGCAATTTCTTTTTTAAATTTTTGCAGTGTTTTCATAAGATATTTGGTAACTTGTAACGTTTAATTGCTTCGTTGGTTGTAAGAAGTTTCATATTATACGATAATAACTGGCATATAAGAATACGGTCAAAAGAGTCTTTGTGTAACGGCGGTAAGCTCTGAAGTAATTTAATAGACGCTTCATCCAGATTTAGCGAAGAAATGTTATGACTTTAGCGTTGAACAGGAATGTAATAAGATGCCTGTCCCGTAACTTCAAGTTTACCTAAATCTTGTTTTATTATTATTTCCTATAACGAAACAAGGCTTAGAAAAACTTCATTTCTGCTATCCCTGATTAAATTCAGGTGACTTGACGGTAATTTTTTATTTCCGGCAATGTACCACAAAAAAATGCTGGTATCTAATAATAAATTCATTTTTATTCAAAAGATTTAATTATTTCATCAGGCAATGGCTTGTCAAAATCAGGACTGATTTTTATCTCTCCTGCACACAGTCCATATGGACGAAGCGATTTTTTCCTGCGTTTTAATGGTTCTAACTGAAACAATGGTTTATCCTTTTCAGAAATAATTATTTCTTCGCCTTTAAGCACCAACTGTATATATTGTTTTATATTGGTGTAAAAATCAGAAAGAGTAATAGTTGTCATAAATTATTTTATTAATGATTATGCAAAAATAATATTATTATTTCATATTTTATTTGATGTTTCAAAATGACAAAAATGTTTATTCTTTGTCATTTTCGTCATTTTCGATGTAAATATTCTCCCAGCAACTTATCGGGGATAATATACTCACCACGACTAATCGCCTTCAATATGCCTTTATCAACCAGTCTGCGAAGATATTTATTAATACTTTTGATATTGACTCTGCGATTAATATCTCGTATTTTATTGTTTTCGAATAATTTCAATCCATTAATAATTTTGATTTCATTATCGCTTATTCCTGTAACTATTCCTTCGTAAACTGAGGTTCCCAAATAAAACAATGCTTCCTCAAACCCTTTTTCCCATTCTGTATCAGTTACTTTACCATTTTTATGATTATCATAAAGAGCCCTGCCAAGAGCATGTATTTGAAACAGATGACCATCAGTATATTGGAATATTTTTTCTTTTACATCAGCGGTAAAAATAACACCTGTATCTTTTATTACAGCATTTACTAATTTAATTGTATTTTCTTTATCAAAATTTATCAATTCCATTCGCGGTATAAAGAATCGTCCTATGGGATGATTCATCTTAATAAATGGTTTCCATCCTTCTACTGTTGAACTTAATATAAATAAAATTTTGGTTTCATTTATAATTGTCTTATCTGAAAGCACATTTTTTAAAGTTGTAAACAGTCTCTGAACTTTTGAATAATTCTGTATATCATCAATTAATATAACCAGTAAATCTGTATATTCAGCAATATCCTTCCAGATATTCAGCAATCCGTCAATGAGAAATATCTGAGAATCGATAATTTTATTTTTATCCATCTCAAATGAAATATTGAAACCGGAACCTAAGACTTGAATTCCAAAACTTCTGATTGATTTAAACAACCTGCTATTTTTCTTAGATAAATTGTGAGGAATATTTCTTAGTATTGATTGAACGATGTGAATGTTTATCTCTATATCAGATATATTTTCCGGTAGATCTCCGGCAAGAAAATAACAGGCAGAGCACTTCTGTTCCTGGGCAATTAATTTAAAATATCTCAATAAACTTGTTTTGCCGGAACCCCATATACCATTGATGATATAATGATTAATGTTACCTTGTTTAGACTCACTGATTCTTTTATTGAAGAAGCTTATTTCTTTATCCCTGTTTATAAAGACTTTTGGTTCTAAGCCCGACTTTGGAGTGAAAGGATTTGGCTTTATCATTTTTTCTTTTACCGTTGGTTGTCTATTGTTTGATTAGTATATTTTTACTTCTCCCCAAACTTCCATTCCTCCCATTTCCCTACAACCTGCTCACTGTACCTGGCGCCTGGGGTCTGGGGCTTTCCCGAAAGAGATGTTTTTGTCAGCACATTATTATGAATATATTCCAATAGTTACCGCTAATAAGTAAAAAGACCGCAACCTTGACAATTTTAAGCAAATGACTGACTATTTTCGTTATGACTTGTACAATATATTA
>PCSS01000259.1:0-6183 GCA_002771395.1 Bacteroidetes bacterium CG23_combo_of_CG06-09_8_20_14_all_32_9
TGGAAAAGACATAAGTAACCTGCCTTATGAGTTTGTAGGGAAACGTCAGGTTATTGACATTCCTGAAATAAAACTACACGTTACCGAACATCAGCTCTATAAAAAGGTGTGTACTTGTGAACATGAAACGAGCAGTGAATATCCCTAGAAGCAAATGCACCGGTAAGTTATGGCAATAATATTGAAATGCGGAAATTTATTCCGCTCGCAGTATAAAAGGTAGTTAATTGGAACTCATCAAAATTATACGAGTGAAGAAAGATTGCAAAATTATTTAGATGAATTTGTCTTTCGATATAACAGAAGAAAAGCTAAAAGCAGGGGATTATTATTTTATCGGATAATTGAACAGGCTATGATTCATAAACCAATTTTATATGAAAGTATTCGGGAAAAGTCTTTCAATTACAAGAAACAAAATGGTGGTAAATAGTACATAGCCCGGTATTTTTTTAATAGCATAGCGAAACGGGATAATCATAATTTTTGTAAGCGATTTATTTGCTTGTGGGCCCAGTAGGGCACGATCCTACGACCCCCTGATTATGAGTCAGGTGCTCTAACCGGCTGAGCTATGGGCCCAAAAGTTTATTGCAACTGCAATATTACAATTTTGTTGATAAAAAGTACTCGTTATGGGTTAATAATTTTATAACAATTTATTTGGAAAAATTTCTGTTATATTTAATTTTCATGCAAATTATAAACATATTAAGCCGACTGGGTAATTACAATTCGTTTACCTTAATTTCAGTACCCTTTGTTTTCACAATAAAATTAGTTTATATTATTATCTTTCAATATTTTCATTGCCAGTTCAAGAATTGTTGTATCATCCAGCAAAACAATTCCGCCATCGGGACCCTGTTCGGTGTGAAAACCAATAATTTCTCCGTTTTTATAATTGGTACCTCCAAAATAATTACGAACAGTTTCGCTGTTTATGCCTAATGTATCTGCAATAATCTGTATGCTACCATCTGGAAGACTGTCTTTTATGCGCCTTAATTCGTTAAATGATATGGTTTTCACTTTAATTACTTTTGATTGACAAAAGTAGTGTTTTTTTGTAACTATTCAGCAACAAAAATAAAATTACTGAAAATGAAATTTCATACATAATAAAAGTCGCTATATTTAAAACGATGATATACTAAAAGTATTATCAGAAAAGTAAACAAATTGGTTACTATTCACCCCCTCTATTCAGTTATCATTGCAACAAATAATGCTCAATGCTCATTTAAGCATCATCCTTAAAATTGAACATTGAAAATTGAGCGTTGAACATTTGCTTTTTCGCACTATGTGTGAATAGTAACACAAATTGTAAAAACATCAGCGATAATCCGCGTTCACCCTGTTAAATGTTTACCAAGTGAAATGCGAAGTTTACCCCGTTGGATATTTTTTTTATTCACCCCGTTAAATATGCTTTTAAAAAAATATCAATGACTATACTTATAACGATAACAATTTTAACTCCCCTCTCCAATTGGAGAGGGATTGAGAGTGAGGTCATAAAAAAATAAAAAGTTAAAACAATAACCATTCACAGTATAAAAATTAAATTTCCAACAAGGATTATCATACGGGGTTAACATTTTTATAATATTTTATAAAACCTTATTTTTATGCTTTTAACCTTAGTGGAAAAAATAAATGACCTCTTCTTAAAAACCTTATTACCTTATTCTTATTCGTTTAATAAAGTAATAAGGTTAAAATTGAGAATTAATTTTGTTTGCTATTAAGGTTCAAAATTTCAAAAAATCATGAAAAATGCCAATCAATATGTATAAAATTTTCTTTCTTTTTTTGTTTACAGAATTTCTGATAAACGTAAACCCTGCATCTGCTCAGCAATTGAAGAATTTTAGCAACGATTTTCCAGGTTATCTTAGCGATATAAAAAACCTTCTTGAAACTAAAAATAAAAAAGAAGGCAAAGAACTTATGGAAGTTTTTACAATTGTATTTAACGGTTCGTATTTTAATGATGATGAAAAGAAAAGCATTATTCAAACCTCAAACAAATTGTTAAAAAAACGTGCTATTGCTTTTCCTCATTTTCAGGAATATTTACAAAGTTTAATTGCATTCAGTAACACAAATCACCAAAAAACGAGCTACAAAAACTGGGAAAAAGGACTTGTTTATATGTGTCAAAAAAAAACTATTACATTAAATATGATAGATATTTTTTTAGAAAATACTAAAGGACTTATTGGCAAAGGGAATATTTACAAATCACTAACTACCAGATGGCATACAAACTCAAAAGACATTCAATTTTATTTCGACGGTGAAAATATTAACGTAGCATTTGGAAAAGCCGACTTAACATGCTTTGCAAAAAAAGATAGTTCCAACATATATAATACTCAAGGCGTTTATAATACACTTACACATAAATGGCAAGGACAGGGAGGAAAATTAACTTGGGAAAGAGCTGGATTTAAAGAAACAGAAGTTTATGCCAATTTACAGGATTACAATATTGATATGACTAAATCGGCTTATGAGGCCGACTCGGTAATTTTTGTAAATACACATTATTTTAAAGACCCGCTTCTAGGTCTTTTAATTGAAAAAGTTATGGCGGATGCCAATTCTGCAAATGCAAATTATCCGCAATTCAAATCATACTCAAAGCGATATAAAATAAATAACATTTATCCTGGAATAAATTATGACGGTGGTTTTACTATGAAAGGTGCAAAATTTATCGGCGATGGAAATGAGGATAATTTAGCCATGATAAAAATATTTAGAAACGACACATTATTTTTTATTGCTGCTGCTAAAACTTTTGTTTTTAATAATTACGGTATTATTGGTCAAAATTCTACTATCACTTTTAAGTTAGATACCGATTCAATCTATCATCCCGGGCTTTTATTTAAATATAGTGCCGAACACAACGAAGTTTCATTAGTAAGAAACGATGAAGGAATGTCGCGAAGCCCTTATTTTGATACATATCACAACCTTGAACTTGATTTTCCTTATTTAACATGGAAACTTAACGAACCAAAAATAAATTTCAAACCCATTCCAAAAACTACTAACAAAATAGCCAAATTCGAATCTGTTGATTTTTTCAGTCGTAACCGCTACCTTGAACTTCAGGGAATGGACATTGTAAATCCGTTGCAAAATCTTAGAAATTACACTAAAAAAATTAACAGCCGAAAATTTACTGACACAAAATTTGCTGATTTTATAAGAGCCTCTATTCCACAAACCAAGCAATATCTTCTTAATCTTGCATTTAAAGGATTTATTGCATATTCCATTCAAACCGGACAAATTGTTGTGATGGAAAAAACTTATAATTATCTGAGATGCAGTGTTAGTCAGCACGATTATGATGCAATTAGTTTTGTTTCTACTGCTCAGGGAACCGACAATAATGCAATACTGAGCCTTCTTGATTTTAATCTGAAAATGAATGGCGTTGAGGAAATTTATCTTTCCGACTCGCAAAACGTAGCCATTTTTCCTAAAGACCAGGAAATTATTATTAAACGTAACCGCGATTTTGTTTTTGACGGAAAAGTAAAGGCAGGGTTATTTCTTTTTATCGGTTCAAATTTTTCATTTAGTTATAATAAATTTAAAATTAATCTTACTGATATAAAAACTATTAAAATGCGGGTTCGTACCGATGAAGTTGACCAATATGGCACGCCCATTCAAAAAGACCTTATAAGCGTAATCGAAAATTCTACAGGAGAATTGTTAATTGACAACATAACTAATAAATCGGGTGTAAAAAAATTTCCTCAATATCCAATATTTAACAGTAAAAAAGATTCTTATGTTTTTTATGATGAACCGTCAATTCAAACCGGAGTTTATAAACGCGATAATTTTTATTTTCAAATTTACCCTTATTCAATTGATAGCATCGGTATTCTTACTAAGAAAAATCTGCTTTTTAAAGGACATTTTGTTTCAGCAGGTATTTTTCCGCCATTCGACGAAACAATCAGTGTTCAACCCGATTACTCGCTCGGGTTCAAACGGAATACCCCTGCTGATGGTTTTCAGGCTTATGGAGGAAAAGGAACATACAAAAAAGAAATTTTCCTGAGTAATATGGGTTTACGGGGTGATGGAGAACTTAAATTTTTAACCGCAAAAGTAATATCCGATAATTTCTTGTTTTTTCCCGACTCGATGAACACAACTGCTAAAATTTTTGAAATTGAAAAACAAGCAAAAGGTGTTGAATACGCTTCGGTTAACGGTGAAAATATATATGTGCAATGGATTCCAAATAACGACATAATGTTAGTGTCAAATACAACTAAACCTTTTAATATGTACGATAATCAGGCTACATATACAGGAACTTTGCAAATTAAACCAAATGGCTTATCAGGTTGGGGGAAACTCGAATTTTCAACCGCCCAGCTTACTTCCAAAATGTTTAATTTTAAAGAGCATATTGTTGATGCCGATACCTCAAACTTTAACCTGAAAACACTTGACAAGGCTGATTTTGCGTTCAAAACTACTAATATAAACTCACATATCGATTTTAAAGAAAGAAAAGGAGAATTTCAATCTAATGGTGAAGCTTCATTTGTAGAGTTTCCTCAAAATCAATATATCTGCTATATGGACCAATTTACATGGTATATAGATAAAGACGAATTGGAAATAAGTGCGAGCAAACATGCTTTGGCAAATGTACCCGATAACAAAGAAAATTTAAGTCCTACTGAATTAGAAGATATACAATTAAAAGGTTCGCAATTTATTTCTATTCATCCAAAACAGGATTCGCTAACCTTTATTGCACCATCGGCAAAGTACAATTTACGAAAGTTTATTATTTCCGCCAGTGATGTTAAGTTTATCAGAGTAGCCGATGCTACAATTTACCCCGGCGACGGTAAAATAGTTATTGAAAAGCAAGCAACCATACAAACTCTGAAAGATTCAAGAATTATCGCAAATAATACTAATCGTTATCACACCATTTACGGCGCAACAACAAATATTTACGGGCGTAAAAGTTATTCTTCATCTGGAAGTTATGATTATACTGATGAAACAAATAACAAACAAATAATTAAATTTGATGTTGTCAGTGTTGATTCAACGTATCAAACTTATGCTAAAGGAAAAATCGGAATTACAGAAAATTTTACCATCAGCCCAAATTTTGGATTTACCGGAGAAATTTTACTTAATGCAAACGAGCAATTTTTAGTTTTCGATGGCTCGGTAAAAATCTCTCACGAATGCCAGAATCTTGAACGATACTGGGTTAATTTTAAAACATCTATAAACCCAAATGAAATTTATATTCCGGTTGGCGATTCACTTAAAGAAATTAATAATAACAAAGTTCATAACGGGTTTTATATTACAAACGATTCTACCCATATATACCCGGCATTTCTTACAAAACATAAGAATTACAGCGATATAGCAGTTTTCAGTGCTAAAGGTTTTTTAACTTTTGATAAAACCGACAGCAAATACAAAATATCAAATAAAGAAAAATTAGTAGAATTTAATCTTCCGGGCGATTACCTGAGCCTGCACCGTTCGGCCTGTAACATTTATGGCGAAGGCAAACTAAACTTAGGCGTTAATTTTGGTCAAGTTGCAATAACTACGGTAGGAAATATTAACGAAGACCTTGTAAATTCAGCTATTTCAATTGATATGCTATTAAGCCTTGATTTCTTTATTGAAAGCAAATGCACGGAAATTTTAACAAAGGATATTAATTCATACAGCGGTTTAGAACCAATTGATTTATCACGAAAAGTTTTTGAAAAAGGTTTGGCAGAGTTACTTGGACGCGAAAAAGCTAACGACCTTATTTCTGAATATAGCCTTGGTAAATTTAAAAAAATGCCAAAAGAGCTTGAACATACTATTATGTTTACCGATTTAAAATTTAGTTGGAATACTATTACCCAATCATACATTGCCGATACACTTTTGGGAGTTGGAAGCATTGGTAAAGAATATGTTAACAAGTTAGTTCCCGGATATATGGAAATTGTAAAAAAACGCAGCGGCGATATTATTTCAATTTATTTTGAACTTACCGGCAATGTTTGGTACTATTTCTCATACACACGTGGCATTATGCAAGTTGTTTCGAGTAACGAAGAATTTAATACCGTTATTAAAACATTAAAACCCGACCAA
>PCSS01000259.1:6193-10241 GCA_002771395.1 Bacteroidetes bacterium CG23_combo_of_CG06-09_8_20_14_all_32_9
CCCGACCAACGAAAATTAAGTACCGACAAAGGCGAAAAACCTTATTCGTATTATCCTGCTGCACCAACAGTTAAAAATAAATTCGTGAAACGTATGCGTGCTATAAAAGATAACGAAATTATAAGCAATACCGAAGAATCTGATGATGAAAATAATAAAGAAGAAGGACAGTAAAACATCATTTTTTTGCAAGTTCTTAATAGCATTATGATAAGTGGTATATTAAATTGCTAAATTGCTTATTGTTACATTGCTAAATTACTTCATTAACCTCCGTCTTTAAATTTTTCGTTATAAAATTGCTCTAAACGACTGGCAACTTCTTGCGCGGTTATGTTTCTTATACATTCGCAATTTTCAGATTTTCGGCACTTTTCACAATTAATGTTTAAAACAAAAAAACTGGCATTTTTCCCAATTGGCGCCCATCTTTGTGGAAAAATCGGTTTCATTGGTGCATAAAGCCCGATAGCGTATTTACCGGCTGCGGCTGCAATATGCAATGGACCGGTGCTGCATGCCACAAGTCCATCGGCATAGGCAATTAAACTAATATATTCGCCAAGCGAAAGTTTTCCGGTAACATCAATAATATTATTACTGTAAACTCTAAGTAACTGTTCCATTTGCGAGGCTTCCTGGTTGGTGCCGGCAATTATTATATTGAATTTTTTGGGAGATAAAAGACGAATTAATTCTGCATATCTATCTAATCCCCATTCTCTTGCACTTCCTTTAGATTTTGGATGAAGAATTACATTAAATTTATTATGTTGATTTACGAAATATAACTTATTGTTTATATTCTGAAACTTTGAAAATCCGTACAAAAGAGGAATTTCGTTCAAATCGGGCATTTTAAAATCAGCAACTAATGGTTTTGCAAGCATTAAATTTAATTGAGCTTCGTGCAAATCAGATTTTTTTCGGCTAAGTTTAACAGGTTTATTTACATAAAGCCAGTGATATATTCTTCGGTTTGTGCCTATACGATTGGCAATTCGTGCAAAATATGCAAGTTTTGAGATTTTTGCATCCGGAAAGACATGAATTATAGTTTGTGCATCATATTTTTTAAAAGTTTTTATTTGACGTGAAAACGACATTTTACTTAAATTATCCCAGTCGGCAAATTCGTCAATGTTTGTACAGGCATCAATTACAGGTTTAGTATATTTTCTTCCAAGAAAAATTATGTAACATTCGGGAAAAACAATTTTTAAATAACCGGCTAAAGGTAAGGTAAGAACAACGTCTCCGATTTTATCAATACGGCTAATAATAATTTGCATAAATACAATAGATTTTTATTGGAATCTTTCAAAATTGCAGAAAAGTAGTTTAAAATTTAATTGTCTTATTTACCCCGTTAGATAATTACTATTTCTATACAGTTTGTTTACCCCGTTGGATATTTCTTTATTATTGCATAAACGTTATTCAACAAGATTATCTAACGGGGTAAAGCAATTTAGCTATAAAACCATTACTTTTATTTATTGCTCCCCTTTTTATTTAACCAAAAGAATAACTCCGGCTTTTTTATATTCCTTAATATCGGGCGAAGTAATATAATAAAAATATGTTCCGCATGGAAGTTTTATTCCGGCAGATGTGCGTCCATCCCATTGCAATCGTCTGGCAGTTTCTAAATAAACTGTTGCACCCCAGCGATTAAAAACATATAACTCAAATTCATTTGCTCCATTGGATTTAACTATAAAAACGTCATTAATTCCATCATTGTTCGGTGAAAAAATGTTTGGGGCTTCAAGTACATCGTTTACCTGTACTGTATTATATACAGTATCTTTACAACCGGCTCCTGCATCTGCCATAAAACTTACAACGTAATTACCGGCAGCAGGAAAGGTATTAATAGCAATGGTGTCGCCTTGTTGATAAGAGGTCTGGTTAAAGCTCCAGTAATATTTGTAAGACGAATCGTCACGATTTAACACAGTTCCATGAAAACAGAAAATGTACGACGGAAGAAACATAGTATCGGTAAAAGTAAATATGGCATCGGGTAATTTTCGCACTAAAATGTAATTGAGTTTCTCTTTTTTATTTGAATAATTGAAATTTGATGCTGTTAGCGAAACAGTATAAACTCCTTCTGTATTGTAAGCGTGAACAGGATTTTGTAAAATGCTTGTATCTAATTCATGTGAAGCGGTATCTCCAAAATTCCATAACCAATTTGTAATTGTATCGCTAATAGATTGGTCGGTAAAATGTAACGAATAACCTTCACAAATTACCGTTGTATCAGCTTTAAAATCAGCAGCAATTTGTGCAAACAACAAATTTGCAGCAGTTAAATAACAAAGCAACAATATAATTATGCACTTGTTCATGAAAATATATGCAAAAATATAAAAAATGATTAAACGACTTCCCGATTTATTCAAATATTTTTAGTCAATTTTTTAACAATTTTAAAGTTATAAAAAAATTCTTTAGCAATAACCCTAAGTACTGTGTATGAGGGAATAGCGAGTATCATTCCGGTTACACCTGCCAAGGTTCCAGCCGAAAGTATTACAAGAAATATTTCAAGCGGGTGTGCTTTTACGCTGCCCGAAAAGATAAACGGCTGAACAAAAGTTGCATCAAGAATATTAATAATAACATATACAAACAACATCCAACATAAGAGAGGAAGAACTTCGAAATAAAAATTTGCATCGGTGTTAGTAAGAATTCCTATCAACATTCCAAACAAAACTGATATTATAGGACCAACATAAGGAATAATATTAAACAAACCGCCAATTAACCCCAGCACTGATGCATGCTGAAAACCTAATCCAAGAATTGTCATTCCAATAGTTGTAAGTACAAATATTATAAGCATATCAAAGATAATTCCTATGAAATAACGCATTAAAAGTTTTTTTATTGACAGCACAGCGTGTTTAACTGCAGTTTCGTATTCTACCGATGCAAAAGCGATAAAAATTTTAATAAACAGCCTGTCGTCTTTTAAAAAGAAAAAAGTTATAAAAGTGATTGCAAAAAATGCAATTAGAAGACTCCCTAATGTATTAATTAAAGAACTGAAAAGCAGTGATAAATCAGAAAAATTTACAATTCCCATCACCTTATTAACCATTATTTCTGTTAAATTATTTTCTTTGCCTGTGTATATGTTCAGGTTTGATAAAATACCTGATATTTTCTGAACGGGTTGATTTAAGCTATTTACAATTTTTGCCGGGTTTACCGATGATATTTCGTTAGCTTCGGCGGCAATAAACGGAACCATTAATCTGAAAATTAATATAACAACAAACCAAAAAACAGATAAAGTAATTATTGCACTTAAAATTTTTGGGAAAATAAAACGTCCTATTTTTATTTTACTCATCAGATTGGTAACCGGTTGTAACACTAATGAAAGAACAAGAGCGATTAAAATGTATGCTATAATGTTTCCCAAAAACCAAACACATAAGCCAACTATAATAATAATTGCAGCAATTAAAATATATTTAGTTTTCTTATTCATAGCGGAGTAAAAATAGAGATTCTATCAAAATAAAAAAAATCAAATTAAAATGTAATTCCAAGGTAAATATTTTCACGCTGCGGATTAAAAATTAATTTACAGTAAACAGGCATTTTATTTTCGTCAGATATTTTATATTCTTTTATTAAGCAAACGCCTGTATTTACAATGCCTGTACCATTTCCATACCAACCTGCAGAAGGTGTAAAACCAACAAAAATTTCGAGTGGAATTCTTTTGGTGAGTGTGTATGACGTTTCAAAATAAGATGAATGTAAAGAATCGGCCCCGTAAAAATTATACGAGACTAAAACTTTTAATGGTACTTTTTCAGATAATATAAACTCCGTATCGAAACTAAAGTCGTGTCCCATTTTTTCTTGATTATAAACAAAATAACTGTTTCTTACTTTGCTCATATCCATGTAAAAATAATCCCAGCAAGTAAATTTTAATTTCCAAAAAGTATAACGTAAATATAAATCAGCTTCCGGAATATCTAAAGAATTAAATGAATACGAACCCCAGGCGCCT
>PCSS01000312.1 GCA_002771395.1 Bacteroidetes bacterium CG23_combo_of_CG06-09_8_20_14_all_32_9
GTTCCTACGGAACTTAATACATGATGTGCATTCTTTATCTATAAACAGTTCATCCCTACGGGATTTATTCACAAAGAAAAAGTGTAAACATTGAAATGAAAAATGCCCAATTACTTAACTTATTTCCAATTTCTAAGAAAGCTAAATAAAAATTCGCAATACAAAAGTTAATATGTTTTTTTTAAATTAATTGATTTTATAATTAACTGTAAATCAGAAATTAAGATTTTTAAATCAAAAAAGTTATCAACAATGTGGTAAATTGTGGTAAATTTTGGAACAAAGTGGGAAAATATTATTTATTTTTGGGCTATAAAATTTCAAAATTACTATGACCACATTTATAGGCGATTATCCTTGTAAAGCCGATTCAAAAGGACGGATAATGCTTCCGTCGGCGTTAAAAAAGCAAATGAAAGGATCCGTTCAGGATAAGTTTGTAGTAAAAAAAGACATCTTCGAAAAGTGTCTTGTGCTTTATCCGTTTGACGAATGGGAACGCCAGGTTAAAATGCTTCGAAGCAGAATAAATCCTTATAACCGCAACCATAATAAGTTTTTACGTGAATTTTATAAGGGTACGGCAGAAATTATTCTTGATGCAAATAATAGAATGCTTATTCCACGCAGGCTGATGGAATGGGCTGGAATTTTAACCGGCGATGTTTGGCTGGCAGGACAAGATGGTAGAATTTTAGTGCTGGATAAAGAAAAATATGAGTATGGAAGCATGAATGAAGACGATTTTGCATCACTTGCCGAAAAAATTCTTGGTGGACCTGTAAACAATAACGAAGAATGACAGAATATACTTTGAACGGGCATAAAATGCGTTTCTTTAACAAGCGGCAGTGGGCAGTAGCAGTAAGCAGGACTGCCAACTGCCAACTGCTGCTGCCAACTTTAATAAGTAAGTTGTCTCCGATTGTAGCACATCATACTCCCGTTCTTTTACATGAAAGTATTGATGGTTTAAAAATCAATCCCGAAGGAGTTTATGTTGATTTAACGTTTGGTAGCGGCGGACATTCACAAGAAATTTTTAAAAAATTGAAGGGAGGAAAGTTAATTGCATTTGACCATGACGAGGAAACAAAGCAAAATTCAATAAACGACAAACGTTTTGTTTTTGTGCATGGAAATTTCAGGTTCTTTAAAAATTTTTTGTTGTATCTGGGTTTTAAAAAAGTTCACGGTGTTTTAGCCGACCTTGGAGTTTCATCGCATCATTTTGATAAAAAAGAAAGAGGTTTTTCTTTCAGAAGCGATGGTTTATTGGATATGCGAATGAATAAATCGGCAAAACTAACAGCAGCATATCTTGTAAATAATTTGACACCTGAAAAACTTTCAAAATTGTTTTTTGAATTTGGCGAAATCAGGAATGCCAATCAGGTTGCACAATTAATTGTTAAAACCCGAAACGTAAAGCCCATCGAAACCACTTTTGATTTATGCAAAGCTCTTTCACAGGTTACTCCTAAAGTCAATGAACACAAGTTTCTTGCTAAAGTTTTTCAGGCTTTAAGGATTGAGGTAAATGCTGAAATAGAGGCACTTAAAGAAATGCTTACACTAACTCCCGAAATGATTTTACCCGGAGGCAGATTAGTAATTATAACATATCACTCGCTCGAAGACAGGCTTGTAAAGAATTTTATGCGTTCAGGAAATTTTGAGGGAAAAGTTGAGAGTGATGTGTTTGGAAATATTCATGGTGTGCCATTTAAAGTTGTTAATAATAAGGTGATTGTTCCAAACGAAAATGAAATAAATAATAATTCAAGAGCAAGAAGCGCAAAACTTAGAATAGCCGAAAGAAATGATTGAAGAAAAAGAAAATATTGAAAATAATAAGGAAACGGAAGTTCCGAAAAGTTTCGAAAATTCTGAAAAATCGGAAAATAAAAAAACTCGTCCAAATACGGTAAGAGCATTTTTAGATGGTACTTTATTTACACGTGAAATAATTATTAAACAATTTCCATTCGTGCTATTTCTTACACTAATTGCAGTCGCCTTTATTGCAAATCGTTACGGTGCTGAAAAAATTATAAGAGATACTCAGATTATTAAAAATGAACTAAAAGAATTACGAGCCGAGCAAATATCGGTAACATCTGAACTAATGCAGATTAGTCGTCAAAGTGAAGTTGCTAAATTAGTAATTAAATATCAGTTAGGACTTTCCGAATCTGTTGAACCGCCAAAAATAATTGTTGTAAAAGATAAAAAGTAAAATGGCAAAACTGCGCAAAGACATATTATGGCGAATGGCGTTACTATATATTTTAATGGTAGGTTTCGCTGTTATAATATTGGGAAAAATTTTGTATATACAAGTAGTTGAGGGCAATAAATGGAAATCAAAAGCTAATGAACTAACTCAAAAAGATATCATTATAGAACCAATGCGTGGCGAAATTTATTCCGATAAAGGAAAAGTTCTTGCCAGTTCGTTACCTTTTTACGAAATCAGATTCGACTCAAAAGCCGAAGGACTAGACAAAAATATTTATAAATCAAATGTTGATGCATTGGCAAATTGCCTTGCAAATCTTTTTGCCGATAAACCTGCTAACGAATACAAAGCTGCTCTTTACCTGGGATGGCAAACCGGGAGTCGTTTTCAGCTTATAAAACGCAGGGTTACGTATTCACAACTTAAAAAAATGGAAAATTTCCCAATGTTCAAAATGGGAAGAAACAAAAGTGGTTTCATTGTTATACAAACCAACAGACGTGCAAAACCATTTGGGATACTCGCTGAACGAACCATCGGGTATGTTACTAAAGAAAGAGTTGTGGTTGGAATCGAAGGCGCCTTCGATAAGTATTTACGCGGAAAACAAGGTTTAGAATTAATGCAAAAATTAGCCGGAAACGTATGGATGCCCGTAAATAACGGCAATCAGGTTGAACCTAAGGATGGTTACGATGTGTTTACAACTATTGATATAAACTTGCAGGATGTAGCACAAAACGCTCTTTTAAAACAACTTGTTAAAAATAATGCACATCATGGTTGTGTGGTTTTAATGGAGGTAGAAACCGGTAATATTAAAGCTATTGCAAATCTTGAGCGTTACACAAATAAAACTGATGATGTTATTGCAAATCCTGGACACAAATCCAACGAAATAAGTTATGTTGAAAATTACAATTATGCAATTGGCGAGAGTAACGAACCCGGCTCGGTTTTTAAACTTATTTCAATGTTAGTTGCTCTTGATGAGGGAGTTATAGATATTAACGATACAGTAAATACAGGTAATGGGGTTACTACATATTACGGTATTAAAATGAAAGATGCTCACAGGGGAGGCTTAGGGAAAATAACGGTTAAAGAGGTCTTTTCACATTCTTCAAATGTAGGTGTATCAAAAATTATTACTAATTATTTTAGCGACAACCCGCACCGTTTTGTTGATAGAATTTACAAATTAAAACTTAACGAAAAACTCGGTCTCGATATTAAAGGTGAGGGGATACCTTTAGTAAAAGACCCGTCAGATTCATCATGGTCGGGAATTACACTACCATGGATGTCAATTGGGTATGAAGTAAAACTTACACCGCTTCAGATTTTAACAGTTTACAATGCAGTAGCAAACAACGGCAGAATGGTAAAACCAAGACTTGTAAAAGAACTAAAATTTCATGGTGAAATTATCAAAGAATATCCCACAGATGTAATTGTTTCATCAATTTGTTCAAATGAAACGCTAAAAAAACTGAAAATTATGCTCGAAAGCGTTGTAGAAGAAGGAACAGCAAGAAACTTAAAAGGTGCCATATATAAAATAGCTGGAAAAACAGGAACAGCTCTAATTGCAAACACAAGTCACGGTTACTCTGATAAAAACTTTAAAAAAACCTATCAGGCTTCGTTTGTAGGGTATTTTCCTTCCGATAACCCTAAATATAGTTGCATTGTTGTGGTTAGTTCTCCGTCAAACTCGATTTATTATGGAAATGTTGTTGCAGGCCCTATTTTTAAAGAAATTGCCGATAAAGTTTATGCAACAAGTATTGATATTCACAAACCTCTGAATATTGCACCCGCTTTGGCTGGAAATATTCCTGTTGCAAAAAGCGGAAATAAAAAAGATATCGAAAATATTTGTAAATCAATTGATATCCCAATTAAAACTACTTCAATTACATCCGATTGGGTTTCTATTTCGCAAAACCAAAAAAGTATATCGCTGCATAACATTAACATTAATCCAAAACAGGTTCCCGATGTTGTTGGTATGGGTTTGCGCGATGCTTTGTTTTTATTAGAAAACTGTGGTTTACAAGTAAAACCAATAGGAAAAGGCATGGTAAAATCACAATCTATTCCGGCAGGAACAAAAACTACAAACGAGCAAATAATTTTTATAGAATTAGGATAAAGTGAGAAAGTTATCTGAAATATTACATGGTATTCCGGTTATCAAAATTGCAGGCAATTATGATGTCCCTGTTTATAAATTGTATATTGATTCACGTCTTGTAACAAAGAACTCAATCTTTGTAGCGCTTCGTGGAACCCAGGTTGACGGGCATAATTTTATAAACGAAGTAATAAAAAAGGGAGCTAAAGCAATTATTTGTGAAAAAATTCCATCAGAAATTAAATGCGATATTACTTATGTTCAGGTTGATAACACAGCTTTGCAGGTTGGTCATATTGCCGATTCATATTACAACCATCCTTCATCAAAATTAAAAGTTGTTGGCATTACCGGCACAAATGGAAAAACCACCATTGCTACTCTGCTTTATAATTTATTCAGAAGAATGGGCAGTCGCTCAGGACTTATTTCTACAGTTGTAAATTATGTTGATTCAAAATCGTATTACAGCACACATACTACCCCCGATGCCATTCAAATTAACAAATTGCTCAATAAAATGGTTGAAGCTAATTGTAAATATTGTTTTATGGAAGTAAGCTCGCATGCCATTGTTCAGCACAGAATTAACGGGATTAACTTTGCCAGCGGGGTTTTTACCAACATTACGCACGACCATCTCGATTATCATAAAACCTTTAATGAATATCTTGCTGCCAAAAAGAAATTTTTCGACGATTTGCCAAAAACATCTTTTGTGCTTATAAATTCCGATGATAAAAACGGGAATGTTATAACACAGAACACAAAAGCGGCAATAAGTACATACTCGCTTAAAACACCTGCCGATTTTAATGCTTTAATTAAGGAAAGCCATATTAATGGGATGTTACTTAAAATAAACAATACCGAAATGTGGACGCGCTTAATCGGAAAATTTAATGCAAGCAATATTCTTGCAATATACTCAACTGCTATTTTGCTTGGCGCCAATAAAGAAAAAATAATGCCCGAATTAAGCGATTTAAATGCAGTTGATGGTCGTTTCGAATATTTTACATCGCCAAATGGATATACAGTTATTGTAGATTATGCCCATACACCCGACGCTCTTTTAAATGTTTTGCAAACTATTAAACAATTAGTAAAAAACAATGGTCAAATTATTACAGTAGTAGGATCCGGTGGAAACCGCGATAAAACAAAGCGACCAATAATGGCTAAAGTAAGTGCAGAACTTAGCAATAAGGTAATTCTTACTTCCGATAATCCGCGTAACGAATTGCCCGAAAACATTATTGCCGGTATGAAACAGGGGCTTGATGCTGAATTATCAAAAAAAGTGCTTACAATTATTGACCGTCGCGAGGCAATTCGTACTGCATGTCAATTTGCAACTAAAGATGATATGATTTTGATTGCCGGAAAAGGACACGAAACCTATCAGGAAGTAAACGGTGTTAAAACTCATTTTGACGACAGAGAAATAGTAAAAAAAATATTGTTAGATGGCTAAATTGTTAAATTGTTATAATAGTATATGTTTTATTACTTGTTTTCATATCTTGATAAATTAAATTTTCCCGGAGCCGGTGTATTTCATTATATTTCGTTTAGGTCGGCAATGGCTCTAATTACATCGCTTATTATTTCTTTGCTTTTCGGTAAAAAAATTATTTCCTTCCTTCAGAAAAAACAAATTGGCGAAACAGTTCGCGACCTTGGGCTCGAAGGTCAGATTCAAAAACAGGGAACACCCACCATGGGCGGAATTATTATTCTTGCTTCTATTATTATACCGACATTACTTTTTGCCAAACTTCATAATATTTATATAATTATTCTGTTTGTTACAACCGTTTGGTTAGGTTTTATGGGATTCATAGATGATTATATAAAAGTTTTTAAACATAACAAACAAGGGCTAAAAGGTAAATCTAAAATTTTAGGACAGGTTAGTCTTGGATTAATTGTCGGGTTTACCATATATTATAGCGGCAACATTGTAATTCGTGAAAAAGCACGAAAAGAAATAGTTGAACCTGCGTCTGAAATTTCTAAAACAACAAAAACTTTCGAAAGTCGTGCTGTATATATGTCAGAAGATGTAAAATCGACAAAAACCACAATCCCGTTTATTAAAAATAACGAATTTGATTACGAATATTTTTTATTTTTTTTAAACAAGGCAGCTCGCAAAAAATGGGTTTTGGGAATATTTGTTTTAGTTGTAATATTTATTATAACTGCGGTATCAAACGGTGCTAACATGACCGATGGACTTGATGGATTAGTAACCGGAGTTTCTGCAGTAAATGGTACTACACTTGGTATTCTGGCTTATGTTTCGGGCAACATCATTTTTGCCGATTACCTTAATATAATGTATATTCCTTATTCCGGTGAAATGGTGGTTTATGCCAGCGCATTCATTGGCGCTACGGTTGGGTTTATGTGGTACAACTCTTTTCCAGCGCAGGTTTTTATGGGCGATACAGGAAGTCTTGCCATTGGTGGCATTATAGCAGTTTTTGCAATTCTTATCAGAAAAGAAATTTTGTTACCAATACTGTGCGGAATTTTTCTTGTCGAAAATCTTTCTGTAATGCTTCAGGTTACTTATTTTAAGTTTACCCGACGTAAGTTTGGCGAAGGACAAAGGTTGTTTAAAATGGCTCCGTTACATCATCATTATCAAAAAAAAGGATATGTAGAACCAAAAATTGTAACACGATTCTGGATTATTGCTATAATGTTAGCAGTAATAACAATAGTAACATTGAAATTAAGATAAGTGAAAGAATTTATTGCCATATTAGGAGCAGGTGAAAGCGGAATTGGGTCGGCAGTGCTGGCACTAATGAAAGGCTTTAACATTTTTATTAGCGACAACGGCCGTGTTAAACCAAAATACCGTGAACTTATTAATAAATACAATCTTCCTTATGAAGAAGGTAAACATTCTTTTAATAAAATCTTAAATGCTTCCGAAATAATAAAGAGCCCTGGAATTTCCGAAGAAACTGAAATTATGAAACTTGTTCGCCAAAAAGGAATACCCGTTATATCCGACATTGAATTTGCCTGGCGATATACAAATGCCAGAACAATTTGCATTACCGGCAGTAATGGTAAAACAACTACTGCACTTTTATTATATCATATTCTTAAAAAAGCCGGTTTAAATGTAGGTGTTGCAGGAAATGTAGGTACAAGTTTCGCCTTAGAGGTTGCCGAAAAAAAAACCGAATATTTTGTGCTCGAACTTAGTGGTTTTCAACTCGACGAGATGTATAAGTTTAAAGCTGATATCGCAATTTTATTAAACATAACTCCAGATCATTTGGATAGATACAACCACAAATTTCAAAATTACATTGACAGCAAATTTCGCATTACGCAAAACCAGGGAGTTAACGATGTACTTATTTATTGCCTGGACGATGAAGTGATTAAAAAAGAAATAGAAAAGAGAAATCTGACTTCACAACTTATTCCTTTTTCTATCAGTCAAAAAGTTGAAAATGGAGGATATGTACATAAAAATGAATTTAATATTAATCTGAATAATACCCCTTTTAACATGTCAATACAGGAATTAGCCTTACAAGGTAAGCATAACCAGTACAATTCGCTTGCAGCCGGAATTGCAGCGCACTGGTTAAAAATTCGTAAAGATGTTATTCGCCAGTGTCTCATGGACTTTAAGGCGGTGGAACATCGTTTGGAAAAAGTGTTGAAAGTGCATGGAATTGAATTTATTAATGACTCAAAAGCAACTAACGTAAATTCAACATGGTATGCACTCGAAAGCATGAAACATCCTGTTGTGTGGATTGTTGGCGGAGTTGATAAAGGCAATGATTATAGCAAACTTTATGATTTAGTAAAGTCAAAAGTAAAAGCCATTGTTTGTCTTGGAACCGATAATTCAGAAATTCTGAAAGCGTTTAAAGAAATAGATGTTCCTAAGGTTGAAGTAAAAACAATGACCGATGCCATTAAGACTTCGTACTATCTTGCAAAAAATGGCGACATCGTTTTGTTATCGCCTGCATGTGCAAGTTTCGATTTATTTGAAAACTATGAAGACCGCGGTAAACAATTTAAAAGAGCGGTAAGAGATTTATAATATTGAACAGATGAATACTGTTTTGGCAAAATTATTTAAAGGTGATGCAGTCATTTGGGGTGTGATTGCCACTCTTTCTATTTTCTCACTTCTTGCAGTTTACAGTTCAACCGGAACGCTCGCATTCAAGTATCAAAACGGAAATACTCTCTATTATTTATCGCGGCACGGCTTTTTATTATTTGTCGGAATTGGAATAATTCTTATTACACACAGCATTCCTATTGTTATTTATTTGCGAATTTCTAAATTACTTCTTTTTCTTTCTATACCGCTGCTTGGCTGGACTTTGATTAATGGTACGAGTCTTAACGAAGCTTCACGTTGGTTAACATTGCCAGGAACAGAAATTTCATTTCAAACTTCCGATTTTGGAAAGTTTGCACTTATTATGTTTATCGCTCGTTTTCTTGCAAAAAATCAGGGAAATATTAAAGATTTTAAAACCGGATTTCGCTCAATAATGGTATGGATTTTAGTTGTTTGTGCACTAATTTTCCCGGCAAATTTTTCAACATCGGTAATGTTGTTCGTAACATCTCTTATTTTGTTATTTATTGGAAGAGTAAAAATAACATACATTTTATACTTTGTTGGAATTGCTATAGCCGGGGTTGTAATTTTTATTCTGATAACAATGAACTTGCCCGAACAAAAGCAAGGAAGAATAAATACATGGAAAAACCGAATTGATTTTTTTTTTAGCGGTCAAAGCGAAGAAAATTTTCAAGTTGAGCAATCAAAAATAGCCATCGCTTCGGGTAGTTTTTTTGGAAAAGGTCCGGGCAATAGTTCGCAGCGCAACTTTTTACCTTATCCTTATTCCGATTTTATTTTTGCAATTATAATTGAAGAGTATGGTTTTATTGGCGCTTTTATTGTTCTGCTTCTTTACCTGATTTTAATTTTTCGCGCTGGTATAATAGTCAAAAAGTCATCAAGCGCTTTTTCAGTTTTTCTTGCTATGGGATTGGCAATTAGTCTCGTATTTCAGGCATTTACAAACATGGCTGTTGTTGTTAACTTGATTCCTGTAACCGGACAAACGCTGCCTTTAATTAGCATGGGTGGCACATCTATAATTTTTACAAGTGTAGCTTTTGGTATTATTTTAAGTATTAGTCAAAGTGTAAATAAAACCGCAAAACATGAGCAATCAGAAGCGAAATCTTAAGGTAATTATTAGCGGTGGTGGTACAGGCGGACATATTTTTCCGGCTATTTCAATTGCTAATGCTTTAAAACAAAAAGACTGCAATACTGAAATTCTTTTTGTTGGTGCCGAAGGAAAAATGGAAATGGAAAAAGTCCCTGCTGCCGGATATAAAATTATTGGTTTACCCGTTAGAGGTTTTCAAAGAAAACTTACGTTTCAGAATATTTCTTTTTTTTATAAATTATTGGTTAGCATAATAAAAGCCCGAAAAATAATCCGTTCTTTTAAACCCCATATTGTTGTTGGGGTTGGCGGTTTTGCTTCAGGACCAATTTTAAGAGCAGCCACTTGCATGAATATACCCACACTAATTCAGGAACAAAATTCTTATGCCGGAGTAACCAATAAAATTCTTGCTAACAAAGTGAACAAAGTTTGCGTCGCTTATGAAAATATGGAACGTTTTTTCCCTGCTGAAAAAATCGTATTTACCGGAAATCCCGTTCGTCAGGATTTAATAGATACCACCGGAAAAAAACACGAAGAAGCGCTTTTATATTTCGGTTTACAGGAAAACAAAAAAACAATATTAGTAATTGGTGGAAGCCTTGGAGCAAGAACAATTAACAATAGTATTAAAGCCGGATTATCGGAAATTACCAAACACAAGATTCAACTGATATGGCAAACAGGTAAAAATTATTACCATGATGCAAAAAAAGTCGCTTCAAAATTTAATAGTGAAGATATTAAAATATTTGATTTTATTTCACGGATGGATTTAGCGTATTCCGTTGCCGATATTGTAATTTCAAGAGCCGGTGCAATTACTATTTCAGAACTTTGCAGTGTAAAAAAACCTTCCATTCTGGTTCCTTCGCCAAATGTTGCCGAAGACCATCAAACCAAAAATGCAATGGCGCTGTTTAAAAACGATGCTGCAATGATGATTACCGATGCCGAAGCCCCCCAAAAACTTATTGATGAAGGTATAAGACTTCTGAATAATGAATTTTTAATTAACGTTTATCGCGAAAATTCCGGAAAAATGGCTATTTTAAATTCTTCTGAAAAAATAGCCGGTGAAATTATTTCACTTACTAAATTAAATGCTTCATGAATTTTAATAATTTACATAGTGTTTATTTAATCGGCATTGGCGGTATTGGAATGAGCGCCTTGGCAAAGTATTTTAAATTACATGGTTGCATGGTTGAGGGATACGACCGCACACAAACCCCGCTTTGCAATGAGCTTGTGCAATCAGGCATCCCTGTTCATTATGCAGAAGATATTTTGTTGGTTTCGGCAACATTTAAAGATATTTCAAAAAAAGAGAACGTATTAATTATTTATACCCCTGCTGTTCCGCAAAATAATAAGGAACTGGAATGGTTCAGAAATAACGGATTTAACATTAAAAAACGAGCTACGGTTCTTGGTGATATTACTGAAGAGTATTCTACTATAGCAGTTGCAGGAACGCATGGCAAAACCACAACTTCCACTTGCATTGCACATATTTTTACACAATCGGGCTTATGTTGCAACGCCTTTTTAGGTGGAATTTCAAAAAATTACAACACTAATTTTCTTTACACAAATAATTGTAAAACCGCAGTTGTTGAAGCAGACGAGTACGACCATTCTTTCCTTCATCTAACGCCTGCAGATGCAATAATTACTGCTGTTGATGCCGACCATCTTGATATTTACGGAAGCTTAGAAAAAGTTACCGAAGCTTTTTGCGAATTTGCTAAACACATAAAACATAACGGCAAGTTATTAATTAAAAAAGAAACTGCTTTTGTTCCGCCTTCTGTTTATGCCGAAATAGCTACTTACTCGGTTAAAAGCAATGCCGATTGTACAATTTCAAATCTGTTACTTAGCAATAGTAAATTTACTTTCAATTTAAAAACACCCTGGGGAAATATTGATAATATTTCACCCGGTATTACAGGAATGTTTAATATCGAAAATATTGTTGCAGCCGCTTCTTTATGTTTATGGAAAGGATTAAGCAGCGAAAATATTAAAACAGCTTTGTCATCATTTAAGGGTGTAAAACGCCGTTTCGATGTGCAATTTTCTAATTCCAATTATATTTATATTGATGATTATGCCCATCATCCCGAAGAACTTAAAGCCTTTATATCATCTGTAAAAGAAATTTATCCGCAAAAATATATTACAGGTATTTTTCAGCCTCATTTATATAGCCGCACGCGCGATTTTGCCGATGGTTTTGGCTCTTCACTTTCCCTTCTTAATGAACTTTATCTGCTTGATATTTATCCTGCACGCGAAGAACCAATACCCGGAATTTCAGGTAATACAATTCTTAACAAAGTAAAAATTGAGAATAAAATGTTGTGTTCAAAAGAAGAACTTTTAAAAATTATTGAAACAAAAAAACCCGAATTGCTTTTAACTATGGGAGCTGGAGATATTGACCAATTAGTAGAACCTATTAAAAATATTTATTCAAAATGATTATGAGAAAATCTGTAATACAAAAAATAATTTTTATAGTAATATGGTCATTCTTTATTGCTGTGCTGATTATTTCTTTAGGCTTTTCAGAATCGCAGCTTAAAAAAGTAAAGTGCAACAAAATTGATGTGCAAATTGTTGATACTACCGGATGCGACTTTGTGGAAGCTAAAGATATTCTTGAATTACTCGCTCAAAAAGGGTTTAATCTTAAAAATAAATATATTAAAGACTTTCCGCTTAATAAAATTGAAACAATTATACGTAATCACCAGTCGGTAAAAAATACTGAAGTATTTACAACTTTCGACGGTGTTCTGCATATTAATGTTCAGCAACGTAATCCTGTTTTACGAATTATTAATTATAACAACGAGAGCTATTATATTGATAACGACGGTGCAATTTTTCCTCTGTCAAAAAAATATACAGCCCGGGTGCTTGTTGCAAGCGGTAACATTAACGAACCATATATTTTGCGTTATACAAAAGATATTTCAAAAGCCGAAGAAAAAGATGAACTTGGAAGAAAATTTATTGCCGATGACCTTTTTATTCTTGCAAAATTTATAAAATCTAACGACTTTTACAACTCACTTACTGAGCAAATTTATATTAACGAAAATAATGAAATTGAACTTATTCCCAAAATCGGCAGATTTACTATTTTACTTGGCGATATTGACAATCTCGAAGAAAAATTTGCTAACCTTAAAGCGTTTATTTCAATTGGTTTGTCGCGTGAAGGATGGGATAAATATTCGATAATTAACATAAGGTATAAAAATCAAGTTGTTTGTACTAAAAAAATAATATATGAATCAGACGAATAACATTATTTCTGCCGTTGACATTGGCACTACAAAGATTGTAGCTATTATTGGGAAAAAAGAAGACAACGGGAAATTCCGTATTTTGGGACTGGGAAAAGCTCCGTCTAAAGGTGTAAAACGTGGAAACGTTCTTAACATCGATGAAACCATAAACAGTATTAAAATAGCTGTTGAAGGCGCCGAACAAAAAGCGCAAACTAAAATTACTGATGTTTTTGTAGGTATTGCAGGACAAAACATTAAATGTATCCGTAACTCCGGATATATCAACAGACCCAGTTACGACCAGGAAATAACTCAGCAAGATGTTGATTATTTAACACAAGATCAGTTTCGCATTGGCCTTGAGCCAGGCAAAGAAATTATTCATGTTCTTCCCCAAAGCTATTCGGTTGATGGAGAAAATGGTGTTAAACCAGTAGGAATTTGTGGAAAACGCCTGGAAGGAACTTTTCACATTGTTATTGGTAATACCATGAACATTAAAAACCTTAAACGGTGCATTGAAAGAGCGGGTTTACATTTAAAAAATCTTATTCTTGAACCTTTGGCATCATCTTATGCAACGCTTACCGAAGATGAAAAAGAAGCCGGTGTTGTACTTGTTGATATTGGCGGCGGAACAACCGACATTGCAATTTATTACGAAGGGACTGTTTGCCATACTGCCGTTATTCCTCTTGGCGGTAACGTAATAACAAGTGATATAAAATCGGCATATAACATTTTAGAAAAGTATGCTGAAGAGATTAAAATAAAGTATGGTTCCGCACTTGCCGAAGCTATAACAAATGATGATGTTGTAACTGTACCAGGTGTTAGCGGTAGAAGTGCAAAAGAAATTAGCGAGAAAAACCTTGCAAATGTTATACAGGCAAGATTAGAAGAAATCATTGGATCTATTGAATTTCAGATTGAAAACTCAGGTTTTGCCGATAAACTTGGTGCCGGTATTGTTCTTACCGGCGGAGGTTCTCTTCAAAAAAATCTGCCCCAGTTGATTTCATTTATAACTGGTCATGAAATTCGCATTGGCTTTCCTGTTCAACACCTTAATTCTGAAGTTCAGGATGATGTAAATCAGCCTATGTTCTCAACAAGTATAGGGCTTATGATGATCGGGCATGAAAAAATGTTAAAAACAAATACAGAAACAGTCGGTTCACCCGCTACAAATACTGAAATTTCGGAGAAAACAACTGGGGTAACAGATGATACTGAAATTGACGACAAATCTGAAAAAAAGAAAAAGAAACAAAAGCGACCCAAAGTTCCAGGTGAACGAAATAAATTTATAGACAGACTTTCATCATTCTTTGATGATTCTGATACAAAAATTAACGAATAAATAAACCCTAAAACCAATTAAATATGAATAAAGAAGATTTGTTAAAATTCGGATTCCCTACCAAAAAACCTTCAATAATAAAGGTTCTTGGCATAGGTGGTAGTGGCAGTAATGCCGTAAATCACATGTTTAAACAAGGTATTTGCGATGTTGATTTTGTAATTTGCAACACCGACGTACAAGATCTTGCAAAAAGTCCGGTTACTATGAAAATACAACTCGGACAAACCTTAACCGAAGGACTTGGCGCCGGAAGCTTTCCCGAACAGGGAAAACAAGCCGCCATCGAAAGCCTGAACGAAATTATAAGTATGCTTTCCGAAAATACGCGAATGGTATTTATTACAGCAGGAATGGGAGGCGGAACCGGCACAGGAGCGGCGCCTGTAATTGCAAAAGCTGCAAAAGAACTGGGCTTGCTTACTATAGCCATTGTAACAATTCCTTTTCATGATGAAGGTCCCCGTAAGTTTAATCAGGCAATTGAAGGTATACGCGAATTAAAAGAGTATGTTGATTCTTTGCTCGTTATTAACAACGAAAAAATACGCGAAATTTATGGCGACCAACCTCTTTCCGAAGCATTTGCAAAAGCCGATGATGTGCTGGCTATCGCCGCTCGCGGTATTGCCGAAATTATTACGGTTCCGGGTAACATAAATGTTGACTTTGCTGATGTTAAAACCGTAATGAGCAATAGTGGTATTGCAATTATGGGTACAGGCATCGCCGAAGGTGAAAACCGTGCTTTGGAAGCTATAAAAAAAGCGCTTTCATCCCCGCTTCTTAATAATAACGAGATTAGCGGAGCTAAAAATATTTTACTTAACATTACATCCGGAGAAAATGAAATAACGATTGATGAATTAGGGCAAATAACTAATTTTGTACAGCAATCTGCGGGTTCTAAGGCAGATATGATATTTGGAAGTTGTAAAGACGATTCTCTTGGCAACAAAATAAGTGTTACTATTATCGCCACAGGTTTTGGTTCATCGTCAATTCCCGAGCTTGATTCAACTAACGAAAAAGAACGAAAAGTGAAATTTCTTGGAAGACCTCCGCAAAAAGAAATTTCAAAACCTGGCGAATTTTCAAACGGCGAAAATAACAAAACGACTCAAAAAGATGTTGAATTTAAAGCCGAATTGAAAGTAAAAACTCAGCAACTTAAAAATAATACTATTTTTAAAGTTGAAAAAAAACCGGAAAATACACGTTCTAACGACGAAAAAAATAATATTTTAACCGACCTTGGCGATTCCGAAAAAATTGATAAACTCGAAAATGAACCGGCTTATATAAGAAAACAGTTAATAGTTGATGATAAAAATTATTCTGATGTTTCTGAAAAATCTAATTACTCCATTTCTAAAGACGGAAATGGGGTACGGCTTAGTGAGAATAATCCTTATTTATACGATAATGTTGATTAATTATAGTTTGTTTTTAAAGTAACGAAAACCTGTAAATTTATGCCAGTATTTTACAATCCGCAATTTAAGGGTATATGGTACAATGCCTTGATTTTTTATCCCGTATTTCCTTATACCTCTATACCTTATAAATTAAAAATGTTGATATTACAGACAAATTCTAACTAATTATTATTATGACACTTTTTGATAAAATAAGTAACGATATAAAAGTTGCAATGCTTAGTCGCGAAAGTGCTAAGTTAGAAGCATTGCGCAGTATAAAAGCTGCTATGCTTTTGGCAAAAACCGATGGCTCCGACTCAGGATTAACTCCCGAAAAAGAACTTTCCATTGTTCAAAAACTCTATAAACAACGAAAAGAATCGGCTGAAATTTATATTACCAATAATCGAAAAGAACTTGCTGATAAAGAGTTTTTTGAAGCCGAAGTAATTGAACAATATCTTCCAAAACCACCATCGGAAGAAGAAATTACAAAAATTTTAACCGAAATTATTGTCCAAACCGGAGCTAAATCACCCGCCGAAATGGGTAAAGTAATGAGCATCGCCGCAAAACGCTTTGCAGGAGCAGTTAGCGGTAAAGTAATTTCCGAAAAAGTAAAACAATTGCTTTTAAATAATTAGAGTCTGTCTATATGTCCGGCTTTAGCACTTGCTGGCTCAGTTAATAGTTGTTAATAATAGTTAAGATCGGTTAAGATCGGTTACTATTGTAAACGTTATTAATTGTTATTAACCTTTCTTAACCGTTTTTTAACTTCTATTAATCGTTTATTAACCTTATAAGGACACACAAGGGAATGATTATATTTAAGGTTAAGATTAAGGGATGAGAGTTAGCCATATCGGGTAATTATAATATTTATATACTTATCCACTCTTTTACCCACTTTTCGGCGGTCTCAATTGTGGTTTTCAAATCTTTGTTTAAAAGAATTTTGTCGAATTGATTTGCAAACTGCATTTCAAGCGAAGCTTTGTTAATTCTTTTTTGTATAGATTCTTCGGTGTCGGTTGAACGTGAGCGAAGGCGTTGCTCAAGGATTATCAGGTTGGGAGGACTAATAAATATTGATAACGCTTTATAGCCAAATATTCTTTTCAAATTCATTCCGCCTTTAACATCAACATCAAACACAGCGATATTCGCTTTTTGCCATATTCGTTGTAATTCAGAACGTAATGTGCCGTAATAACATCCTTTGTAAACTTCTTCCCACTCTATAAATTCCTGGTTTTTAATTTTCAGGCGAAATTCATCCGCCGAAACATAAAAATAATCTTTTCCGTGTATTTCATTTTCCCTTTTTTGTCTGCTGCAAACCGAAACACTAAACTCAAGTTGAGGAAAAACATTAAGCAGATGATTTACAACAGTAGTTTTTCCGGCTCCTGAAGGGGCTGAAAATATAATTACTTTTCCAATCATCAAAGTATGTTTAATAATTGTTCTTTAACCTTTTCGAGTTCGTCTTTCATTTGAACAACAATTTTCTGAATTTCTGAATGATTTGCTTTTGAACCAAGTGTATTAATTTCACGCCCAATTTCTTGTGTAATAAAACTGAGTTTTCTTCCAGGATTTTTTTCGTTGCAGGTTTCTTTAAAATATTTGCAATGGTTTATAAGTCTAACTTTTTCTTCGGTAAAATCCATTTTTTCGAGATAATAAATCAATTCCTGCTCAAAACGATTTTTATCAAATCCATCTTTATCAAAAAGCCCCGTAAGATTTTGCTTTAAGCGTGAGCGAACAGTTTCCCTACGCAACGGTTCAAAAGCATCAATTTGTAACTGAAGCGATTCGATGTTTGTAATTCGTTGTAAAATATCATCTTCAAGAACTTTACCTTCAGTTTTACGAAAATCATTTAATTGTGCAATAGCATTATTTATTGTTTGTTTCAGGATTTTCCATTCGTTTTCGTCTAACTCTCCTGTATTTTGTGAAACAATATTAGGTAACTGCATTATAACACTTATCCAATCGGTAGTTTGGTCAGGAAAAAGTTCTTCCTGCAAAGATTTAAGTTGATTGTAATAAGAAGAAAAAACTTCTTTATTTATAGAAACAAGTTTTTCGGTTTGTTTTAATTCTTGGGATACAGAAAGTTCAATTTTACCGCGTTCTAACTGCTTAATAATTTCGTTTCTTATTTCTGTTTCTTTTTCGCGATAAACAAAAGGCAACTTAATATAAACATCTGCTTGTTTACTATTTAACGATTTTATTTCAACTGAAATTTTTTTACCTTCGTTTTCATTCACGGTTTTTCCGAAACCGGTCATTGATTTTAACATATCTTACAAATTATGGATTTTCCGTCATTGTAATTGTAAGTTCTTCGCTTTGCTGAGGTCTTACCTGAACAATGGATGTTTTAGAATAACTGAGTCCGTTTATATTATTATTAAACGCTAATACATAATAATTTCCATAATTTATATATCCAAAATAAGCTGAATTTCCGTTTCCGGTGTTTAACCTGTATATTGCCAAATCGTAAGTTGTTCCCGATAAATCTAATGTTATGTCGTCTCGTGATGCATAAAGGTAAACATTAGTATTTGTTGCATTTTGAATATGATTAAGTGTATCTAAATATTTCACATAAACGGTTAATCTACCTGTCATTCCTGAAGTGTCGTAAGCTAAAATCTGTTGCTGTATGGGAACAGGGTCTTTACTTTTTTTACAAGAAGTAATTAGCAAAAAGGCAACTGTTAAAAAACCAAGATTATAAATTAGTTTCTTCATAATTGTAAAATTTTTGTATCAAAGATAGGTATTTTTCATTTAGCAGTTTAAAATTTGTAACTATTCAGCATTAAATGAAGAAAAATTGAAAAATGAACAATGTCAAATATTCAATTTACAATGAACAAATAAAAAAAGTAAAATAGCAAAAGTTCGGTTGACAATTAAGCGAGTTCGTTATTTGCCGGACGCTTATTTGACATTGTTAGTTGTTCGTTTGGCATTGAACATTTTTAAAATTTCT
>PCSS01000211.1 GCA_002771395.1 Bacteroidetes bacterium CG23_combo_of_CG06-09_8_20_14_all_32_9
AAACTTTCATTTGCTGAATAGCAATTTGGTTGAGTTTAACTAATTCGTTTGCTTTGCGGCATATTTTCGTTAATAAACACGGCATTCAGGTTTTCCATATTCGAGAGGCAAATCAGTTCGTTAATAGTGGCATAGTCGCGTATGTTGCCTTTGAGGTCGTGATTAGCATCACGCCATTGTTTGGCAGTAATACCGAATAGGGCGACATTCAATATATCGGCTTCGTTGGCATACACAAAGTTTATTTGTTCTTTGGTGAGTTCGTCAGGAATGAGGTTTTGCTTAATGGCATCGGTGTGTATGTGGTAGTTAATTTTTGCCAGTTCGCGTTTGGCGGTCCAACCGAGTTGCTTTTGCTTTTCTTCCTGCAACCTTTGATATTTTTTAACCAAAAGTAGCTGGAAACGAGGGCTAATCCACATTCCGAAATGAAACGCAATATCTTTGTGAGCATAGGTTCCGCCATATCTTCCGGCTTTTGCTGTAATACCAATAGCGTAAGTGCGTTCTATCCATTGTTTTACCGACAACACAAAATTATTGCTCCCTGCCGTGTTTTTAATTGTACCGAATTCGGTATAATTAAAACCTGGATTAAAAAGTAATTCCCATTCGCCAACATATTCAATGGTACTTTTAAGACTCAACCATTTAATGATAATATGCTCTTCCATTTGGCTGTGAGCCATGTCGGTAAGCGAAATATAATCATCCTGCCCTTGCGAAATCAGGGATATTTCTGCGTTGTTAATATGTAAAATCTGCTTTGCCATATATTTAACATTTTCTAATTGGGTCGAATTCGCCCCCTTTTTATACTGCCGGCAGTTGTTCGGTAATTCCGAATAACTGAATGTATCACGCTCAGCATGACAAATTGGAAGGCTGAAAGAATTTGAACTTGTCGGAATTGCCGACAAGTTGCGGTATAATTTGATTTTTTTTTCATAAGTTGCCTCCTTCCAAATCAGCCACAATTTCATCAATAGCGGTGCGTAGTTTGTTTTGCCTGATAACAATCTCTGCTATATGGGCATTGAGTTTCAGAATATCCACTTCTTCAGTGGTGTTTTCCTGTTCCACATAACTGCTAATATCTAACGGGGTGAATGAGATCGCTTCGCTAAGTTCTCATTTACAACAGTAGAGACACACGGACGTGTGTCTCTACTCTAGTTTTAAAATCTTGCCCGCCCCGAAAAATCTAATTTTTAGAAACCCTATTAAGTTTATCGGATTAACCTTTCCCCCCTCTCTCTCGCAAGCATCTGCTTGTGAACTCCATTCTTTTTTCCAGCCCTTTCAAAAGAGTCAAATTAACCGTTCTTTTTTCTTTTTGTGTAAATAAATCGAACCGATTTGTTACTGTTAGTGTTATTTGATTTGTTATTATTTGGCGTAAGAAACGGCTCTTGTTTCACGGATAACGGTAATTCGTATTTGTCCTGGATAGGTAAGTTCGTCTTGAATTTTTCGGGCGAGGTCGTTTGAAAGTGTTTCGGCTTCTTTATCGCTAATTTTTTCGCTACCAACAATTACCCTAAGTTCACGTCCTGCCTGAATAGCATAAGTTTTAAGCACGCCGGGATAGGAGAGGGCAAGAGTTTCTAAATCTTTTAACCGTTTTGCATAAGATTCGGCGACTTCGCGGCGTGCACCTGGGCGAGCACCGCTGATAGCATCGCAAGCCTGAACAATTGGAGAAAGAAGATTAGTCATTTCAATTTCATCATGATGAGAACCAATAGCATTGCAGATTTCAGGTTTTTCTTTATATCGCTCTGCTATGTTCATACCAAGAATTGCATGAGAGATTTCGGGATTTTCGTCGGAAATTTTTCCAATATCATGCAACAATCCTGCACGCTTTGCCAATTGAGGATTAAGTCCTAATTCTGATGCCATAACGGCACACAGATTTGCAGTTTCACGCGAGTGATGTAAAAGATTTTGTCCGTATGAAGAACGATATTTCATTTTTCCTATTAAGTGAATAATCTCGGGGTGAAGCCCATGAATACCTAAATCAATGGTTGTACGCTTTCCTGTTTCAATCATTTCTTCATCAACTTGATGGCGGACTTTTTTAACTATTTCTTCAATACGGGCCGGATGAACTCTGCCATCTGTAATAAGTCTATGTAAAGCAAGTCGTGCAATTTCCCGACGTAACGGGTCAAAAGATGAAAGAACAATAGCTTCGGGAGTATCGTCAACAATAATTTCAACTCCCGTAGCGGCTTCCAAAGCTCTTATATTACGACCTTCGCGACCAATAATACGTCCTTTAATTTCATCGTTTTCGATATGAAAAACGGTAACGCTATTTTCGACAGCAGCTTCTGAAGCTACTCTCTGAATTGTTTGAATTATAATTCTTTTAGCTTCTTTTGATGCGGTCATTTTTGCTTCTTCAATAGAAAGATTAATATAAGCCATTGCAGAAGTTTTGGCTTCAGCTTTAAGCGAGTCTAATAACTGTGATTTTGCATCTTCGGAAGAAAGTCCGCTTATTTTTTCAAGTTTTCGGATATGCTCGTTCCTCTGACGCTCAAGTTCTATCCTTTTCATTTCAACCTTTTCGGTTTGAATTTTAAGGTTTACCTGAAATGCTTCTACTTCTTTTCGCTTACGTTGAACATCTTCGATTTTTTGAGAAAGTAATACCTCTTTTTGAATCACTCTTTGCTCTGCCTGAAGAACTTTTGCACCTTTTTCATTTATAAATTTTTCGTATTCAGATTTTAACTGAAGGAATTTTTCTTTAGCAAGAAGTTCTTTTTGTTTTCTAATTACTTCACCTTCGGTTTCGGCTTCTTTTATAATTTTTTGTGATTTTGATACAAGCACCTTATCCCAAAGGAAATAAGATATAAAAACACCAACTGCTAAAGCTATAATTCCAACAACAATTGTTTCCATATTAAAAATTTTAAAAATTAATAAAAAACCCGCACCTTCTTCTTTAAACATTAATAAAAACCCATTTCATCATGGGTGGGGTTACCTTCAGCTTCTGATTTCCACTGTTCCGAATTAACGGAATCCCGACAAGCGGGATGAGGCCTGTCATTAGCATCACGAGAATTACCCCAAAGTTAATCCTGTTGATTTTTAAAACGAATAAAGAATTTAGTGCGGGCTATATCGTTTTATGTTAAAGAACGTTCTGCTCTTTTTGCAGGTAATCTTCTAAATCATGGTCAATTTCCTTAATTTGTTCTACGAAGGTAGCGATATTTTGTTTCGCTTCAAGTTCAATTAATTTTGTTACGTATTGCAATAATGCCATTGCCAAAAAATCCTGTTCGTCTTTATCTACATATAACTTCTTATATTGCAATACTGTATCATTTATTAGTTTCGCAGATTTTCTTACCTGTTCTTCTTCAAACTTTTTTATTGTAAGCGGATAATATCTGTCGGCTATATTTACTCTGATGGTAAGTTTTTCGTCGTTCATATTATCTGTTTACGTATTTAATAGAGCTATACAATTATCTACATCCCGCACGATTTTATTTATTTTTATTCGGGCATCGCGGATGTCGGTACCCGAAATATCAATTATTTTACCAAGTTTAAGGTTTTTGTATTTCTGCTCAACTTCCTGAATTAAAAGTTTTTTTTCGTTAAGTTGAGACTCCAATTCCCCCTTATTTTTTAAAAGAACGTCATTTTTATTTTTCACTTCGTTTACCAGCACAATTAGTTTGAATATCTTGTCTTTTAAAGATATAATTAAATTATCATAATCGGTATTCATATACCATTATTTTATGCACAAAGATAATATATTAATCGAAAAAAAAATAATAGTAGAAAATAATTGTAATAATAAAGCAAAATCAGAAATAATGTGTTGCAGATGTTCAAGTTGTACTAATCAGGTTTATAATAAACATTTTTTGTAAGTACTCATAAGCAAACTCAATTTTATTTTTTTAACTTTCTTTGTTTTGCCATCAATTCAAGACGTTCCTGAAATTTGCTTTTCTTTTCGGGTTTCTTTTTGTTTTCATTAAGTTTTGCCAGAATAGCTTTTTCGTCAACAAATCTGCGGATTAAAAATATTTGAGCAAAAGTAAATAAGTTGGCTAACAGGTAATAATAACTTAATCCTGAGGCATAACTATTAAACATAAACAGAAACATTAGCGGCATAAGGTACATCATAACTTTCATTCCGGGCATGGTTGTGCTTGTTGGGTTCATTTTGTTTTGCTGAAAAGTATAAATGATTGTACTTGCAGTCATAAGAAGACAGAATAAACTCACATGGTCGCCATAAAACGGTATGTTAAATCCAAGACTTAAAACTGAATCATAAGAAGAAAGGTCGGTTGCCCAAAGAAAACTTTTTTGGCGTAATTCTATTGATGCCGGAAAAAACCTAAACATTGCAAAAAGTATAGGCATTTGAAGCATCATGGGCAAACATCCTCCTAAAGGACTAACTCCTACTCTTTTATAAAGTGCCATTGTAGCTTGCTGGCGTTCCATAGTTTTATCTTTTGGAATACGCGAATGAATTTCGTCAATCTGAGGTTTTAACACTTTCATTTTTGCAGTAGAAACATAAGATTTATAAGTGAGTGGAAATAAAACTAATTTAATAATCAGAGTTAACAACAAAATTATAATTCCGTAATTGCTAATAAAGTTATTAAGAAAATTAAAAATAGGAATAACTGCAAAACGGTTTATCCAACCGAAAATTCCCCATCCAAGCGGGACAAGTTTTTCGAGGTCGGGAATTCCCTGATTGCTGAGTGTGGTAAAGTGATTTGGACCGAAATAAAAAATCATATCGCACGATTCGCTTGGTTTTGAATTAAACGGAATAGTAATTTCTGACTTTAGAACTTTAAGTAAACGTTTTTTTGTTCCTACATATTTGTTAGAGTAAACTGTTGCGCTCGGGAAAGCATCGTTAGCAACAAGTACAGAACTGAAAAACTGTTGTTTAAATGCAATCCATTTTACTTTTGTGCGTAAATCTTCTTTACTGTCTTTGGTTTCGGAAAGATAATTTACTTCGTCATCGGCAAATTTATAGTAAACAGTGGTGTAGCTATTTTCGAAGTCGGCTCCTTTTTCTTGCTGCCGAACATTAATATACCAGTTAAGATCAATATAATTTGCATTATTGGTTATAACTTTATCAAAACCAATAGTGTTGATTCGGAATTTCATTTTGTAAGTATTAGGCTCAAGTTCGTAAACGTATTCCAAGTAACGACCTTCGCCTGCATTTAATCGCATAATAACCTTTGCTGCCGATTTATCGGCTTTTAAAACCGTATCAGTTGAAACAGGAGAAAAAAACAAATTATTAGTAGAAATGCTTTTATTTTGCGAAAAAAAGTTTAAACCAAACACGGTTGAATCGCCATCAAAAAGAATAACAGGAAGAGAATCGTAAGTATGATATTCTTTTAATTCAACGGTATATGGGCGACCACCAAAAGTTGAAAATATCACTTTTATTTTATTGTTTTCAAGTGAAATATATTTTTGTTCACCTTCGGCGGCTTTTCCAAAATCACCAAAAATTTCCTGATTATTTTTTTCAATTAGTGAATCGGGTAAAATTGTATTTACAGTATCTGATGATGAAAGTTTAGGAACACTATTGTTTGACGTTGATTGCTGTAAGGCAATAACTTTAAGAGAATCGCCAATTACTTTTTCTATAGAATCGCGTTGTTTTCGGGCATTTGCAATTTCTTTTTCAGAGGGCTGATTTATAAGAGCAAAAATTCCGAATATGCCAACAATTAACAATATGCCTATAATGGTATTTTTATCCATTTTATTTTAAATAAATGGCAAAAATACAAAAAAGACGGTAAAAACAATTTTATGTTATAAATGTAAAAGTTAAATTTAAAATGTCTGTCTGTAAAGTCAGTGGATTTGATTTTCAATGACTTTTT
>PCSS01000104.1:0-168 GCA_002771395.1 Bacteroidetes bacterium CG23_combo_of_CG06-09_8_20_14_all_32_9
TTTTATGTCATCAAAGGTAATATATAAAATTTAAACTACCAACTGTTTCATAGAAAAGAGCCAATGTTTTTCATTTGTTGTTTATTTCTTTAATTTTTACCTGCAAGTATTGAGAAGTTACATATCCCGTATTTCCTTATACCCTATACCTCTATACCTTATAAATTA
>PCSS01000104.1:203-6079 GCA_002771395.1 Bacteroidetes bacterium CG23_combo_of_CG06-09_8_20_14_all_32_9
ACTATTTTTATATAGTTCGTTTAATTTTAAGATATCTAACGAAGTAAACAATTTACCTCATAGGATAATCCCATTTCACCCCGTTAGATAATCTTATTAAACAAAGTTGTAAAACAAAAAGAATATATCTAACGGGGTAAACAATGGAGTGAAAATAAAAACGAATATCCAACGGGGTAAACAATTTATCTTTACTTTTGCGGGTGAGTAGTAACATTATCTTTATCGTTTATAAACTTTGCATTCATGTGCAAGATTATTTTAATTTTGTTTTTTTCGTCACTTCTTCTTTCCGTTAATTTGACGGCACAGGAAAAGTGGTCGCTCGAAAAGTGTATTAACTATGCAACTGAGAATAATATTCAGGTTAAAATGCAGGATTTATCGGTAAACAATGCCAACGCCGCTTATTTTAAAAGCAAAATGTCGTTTCTGCCGAATTTAAACGGTTCTGCAAGTCAGAATTATTCGCTTGGACGCTCAATAGATGCTTTAACCAACGAGTTTGCCGAAAATAATGTTCGGTCAAATAATTTTTCTGTTTCAAGTTCATTAACGCTGTTTAATGGGTTACAAAATGTAAATACAATGAAACAGAATTATCTGAATTTTCTGGCAAGTACAGAAGATTTACAAAAGGCAAAAAATGATATTTCGCTGAATATTGCTTCTGCCTTTTTACAGATTTTATTTAGCAATGAGATTGTTTATGTGGCACAAAATCAGGTTGAATTATCCAAACAACAAGTCGACCGTAATAAAAAACTATACGAAGCAGGAAGCATTGCACAGGGAAACTATCTTGAAATGCAATCACAGCTTGCGTCTGACGAAATGCAATTAGTAAATGAAGAAAATCAACTTTCTATGTCTTATCTTATACTAAAGCAATTATTGGAACTTGGTTTTAACGATACATTTGAAATTGAAAAACCTCTTATTCCAGATCCCGAAATAAGTTTTTCGTTTTCAGCACCTGAGGAAATTTTTCAGGAAGCCCTGCAAAAACTTCCGCAAATTCGCAGTGCCGAATTAAAAATGAAAAGTGCCGGGAAGGGACTTGAAGTTGCCCGTGGTTACCGCAGCCCGAGACTGATTTTAAGCGGAGTTTATTCTACCGGATATTCATCACAAAGGCAATCAGTTGACGTTAGCTTAGGAGATCCAGTACTTTCAGGATATGCTGTTGACGGTTCTGGAAATCAATTATATGCTGTTTATTCTCCAGGTTATAATTACAATTATACCACACCATCATTTAACCGTCAGCTTAAAGATAACAAAAGTAAAAACCTTTCCATCAGTCTTAATATTCCTATTTTTAACAACTGGCAAGCAAACTATTCAATTGGCTCGGCAAAAATAAATGCACTAAACTCAAAATACTCTTACGACCTTGCTAAAAACCAATTACAAAAAGAAATTCAACAGGCTTATGCAGATGCAACTGCTGCATTAAAAAAATATACTGCTGCAAAAAAATCAATTACCGCTTCGCAGGAATCATTTCGTTACGTTCAGCAAAAATTTGATGTAGGAATGATAAATGCCGTTGACTTTAATATTGCAAAAAATAATCTTGCAAAAGCGAGTTCCGAGCTGATTAAAGCCAAGTATGAGTTTGTTTTCAGAATTAAGATTCTTGATTTTTATCGTGGAGTTCCTATTAAACTTTAAATAAATTGTTACTATTTACCCCATCGAAGTATGAAAAAAAAATATTCACCCCGTTAAATAACTATATAATAATATGCAAGCATTATATAAAGTTGTATTTAACAGGGCGGGCTTACGAACTACGAAGATGAAACCGCTCGTCAGAAGAAATGATTTGGTCTTTCATGAGTTGAGTTACCAGTTGGTTGGCTATGCCTATGAAATGTTTGATGAACTGGGACCCGGTTATTCAGAGAAAACATATCAAACTTATGCTTTATTGCTCCGAAAAAATAATCATAAATATGAAAAGCAGGTTTATTATCCCGTCCGATTTAAAAATGAAATTATCAGCAGAGGGTTTTTAGATTTTCAAGTGGAAGAAAAAGTTATTGTTGAATTAAAGAAAAACGAGTTGTTTTCAAAAACACATATTGAACAAGTGTTGAATTACCTTGTGCGCACAAAACTGAAACTTGCCATCCTTTTCAATTTCACAAAACATGGGGTAAGATTTAAACGAATTGTAAATATAAATCAGACAGTAAGTCCATAGTTCAATGAGGTGATGTTCGTAATTCGTAATTCGGTGGAATAATTAAAACAAATCGTAGTGTGAATAGTAACAATAAATTATTATGATTAACAGGAAAAAAACTTTACGATACTTGCTGGCAGTTGCAATAATATTAATTGTAGTGGCATTTGCAGGAAAGCGTGCCGGCTGGTTTGGAAACGGAATAGAGTATGAAATTACTACCGATAAATCGGCAAAACGCACTATTGTTGAAATAATTACAGCCAACGGTAAAATTCAACCCGAAACCGAAGTAAAAATAAGCTCCGATGTTTCGGGCGAAATTGTTGAACTTAATGTAAAAGAAGGTGATGAGGTTAAAAAAGGCGATTTACTTTTAAAAATTAAACCCGACACTTACATTTCAAGTCTCGAACGAATGGAAGCATCGCTAAACTCTGCAAAAGCGAATTTGGAAAACAGCAAAGCCCGTCTTACACAAGTTGAGGCACAACTAACTCAAACCGAATTAACTTACAATCGTAATAAAAAACTTTTTGACCAGGGTGCAATTTCCCAAGCCGATTACGATAATGCTCTTTCGGCTTACAATATGCAAAAAGCCGATGTAGAAGCGACAAAACAAACTGTTGTGGCAGCCGATTTTACTGTTAAAAGCGCAGAAGCCTCGCTTAAAGAGGCAAACGAAAATCTTATAAAGACCAGTATTTATGCACCTATGAGTGGTACCGTTTCTAAACTAAGCGTTGAATATGGTGAACGTGTGGTTGGAACTATGCAAATGACAGGAACAGAATTGCTTCGCATTGCAAATTTGAATGTAATGGAAGTTAAAGTTGATGTTAACGAAAATGATATTGTGCACGTTAATATGAACGATACTTCCTGCATAGAAATTGACGCATATCCAAATCAGAAATTTAAAGGAATTGTAACATCTATCGCTAATTCCTCAAATTCAACAGGCGGAACAGTTGGTTTAACAACCGACCAGGTAACCAATTTTGAAGTTAAAATAAGAATATCGCCTGAATCTTATCAATCGCTTATTCCAAAAAATAATCCTAAATTTTATCCGTTTCGTCCAGGGATGTCAGCAACTGTTGATATTCAGACTCAGGTTGAAAAAAACATACTCTCTATTCCCATCCAATCGGTTACAACGCGGATTGATTCAAGCATTATAAATCTAAAATCAAAAAAACAAAGCAACGAACAAGTTGACAAAAAAGAAGATACTGAATTTAAAGAATATGTATTTCGTTTCGATAATAATACAGGCACAGTATCGATGATTGAAGTAAAAACCGGTATTCAGGATAATAATTTTATCCAGATTTTAAGCGGATTAAATGAGAATGACGAAGTTGTATCGGCACCATACAGCGTTATAAGCAAGAAACTTAAAGACAAAGCTCGTGTTAAAAAAGTGCCGCCTGAATTTTTGTTTTCAAGCGACAAATAATATACTTTGCACGGGGTTCACCACGTTGGATAATATGTTGAATAACGATAGATGAACTTGTAAATATATCCTACGCAGTAAATTATTACATATAAGTTTCAGGTAAAGGGTATAAAGGTATAGGGTATAATCCGTTCTTCCTTATACCTTTATACTATATAACCCTATACCTTTTTGTATTCGTTAAATGTTAGAATTTATGCCGTTAGCAGTATATAAAATTATCCGCCTTTTTGAAAGAGGCAGGGTGGATAATAATAATCAATACAAAATCCAAAAACAGATTATGGAAATAACATGCCAAACATTTTAGCCATAGAAACATCAACTACCGTTTGCTCAGTCGCTTTGTGGACAAACAATTTGCTTTTTGCATTAAAAGAAAACCACGAGAAAAATGCTCATTCGCGAATGCTAAGCGTAATGATAAAAGAAATATTTTCGGAAAATAAATTTTCAATTAATTTCATTGATGCCGTTGCCGTTAGTAAGGGACCCGGTTCTTATACAGGACTTAGAATTGGTGTTTCGCTTGCAAAAGGTTTATGTTACGGACTTTCAAAGCCATTAATTGCAGTTGATACTTTAAAAGCGCTGGCTCAGCAATATCTGCTCCTGCATCCCGAAACAAAGAATTGTAAAGAAATTCCGCTTTGCCCTATGCTCGATGCACGACGTTTGGAAGTTTACACTGCCCTTTACAATTCTAATCTTGATGAAATACTTTCAGTTTCATCATTAGTAATTGAAGATTCATGTTTTCAGAAATATTTACATCAGAAAAAAATAATTTTCTTTGGACCGGGTGCCAAAAAATGTAAAAATATTATTTCATCGCCAAATGCAATTTTTGTTGATGACATTGAGCCTTCGGCACATGGAGTTGGAGTATTGTCGCAAGAACTTTATAAAAATAAACAGTTTGCAGATATAGCTTATTTTGAGCCGTTTTATTTGAAAGATTTTATTGCAATTAAATCAAACAAGAAATTTTTTTAGGTACTGTTAAATTAATATCATTTTCTTTGTATTTCTTTGTGATTTTCTGTCATAGTGGCTATATTTTTTTGCCACAAAGTAACCAAGACACGAAGTTTCACTAAAACTTAATTTTAAAAATTCTTACTGTAAAATATTGGTAACTATTCAGCGCATGTTCTTTTTAGCCACAGATTATACCAATTTATTTTTACTTTTGCGTGTGAGTAGTAGCTAAGTTTTATTATATTTACAGCGTATGATTTGAAAATTTAACCGTCAAAAAAAAAAGTTGTGGACATGTTAAAAAGAATCTTAATAATTTTTATTTTTCCCCTGCCTGTTTTTCTCAGCGCACAGGTAAAAGATGAAATCATTCCAAACAATACATACAAACCCGGCGAACAATTAAAATATCTTGTGCATTTTGGCTTTATTGATGGTGGTGTAGCAGGCTTATTTGTCGAAGAACTTGATGTTAATGGAAAAAAAATTCATCATGCAAAGGCAACCGGAAAATCGGTTGGTATAACCGACAAACTTTTTAAAGTGCGTGATGTTTACGAAACCTTTATTGATGCAGGTACAGGATTACCGGTAAAAGCAATAAGAGACATATCTGAAGATACTTATAAATATTATGATGAAGTTCTTTTTAATCGTAAAGAGAACTTTGTTATTACTAAAAGAAAAGGGAAAGTGAGGGTGCCTGAAAATACCATTGATATTCTTTCGGCATTTTATTATGCACGCCGGGCAATGTTTAGTAACCTGAAACAAGGCGACATATTAAAAATTGACACATACTTTGACGACGGAATTTTTACACTTGAGATTCGCTATAAAGGCACACAAACAATTAAAACAAAACTGGGAAAAATTAATTGTCTTATATTTTCTCCCGTAGTTGAGCCGGGAAGAATTTTTGATACCGAAAACGATGTAACTATTTGGATTTCAAACGATAACAACTTTTTACCCATCCGTATCCAGTTTGACCTTATGGTTGGCAGCCTTAAATGCGATTTGGTTGAATACGAAAATTTGAAAAATAATTTTGCCCTGTCTAAGTAGAGTCTATCCGTAAAGTCGAAAAATTTGAAAAATAATATCAGAATTTTAAAATTTGGTAACTACTCAGCCCAAAGAGTATTTAAACAATAATTCAGTTAATATCGGTTACTTTTTGAAACGGGTTTTCCATTTACCCTCTCTATCCAACTTATATTCTGATAGAAT
>PCSS01000021.1 GCA_002771395.1 Bacteroidetes bacterium CG23_combo_of_CG06-09_8_20_14_all_32_9
GAAAAAGATTGATATTACAGACAAACACTAATTATCTTCAAAAATTCATATTTTTTTTAATTTAAAAATATTCTAAATAAAAATTATGAATAAATTAACTCCTGAATTATTTAAAAAAAACAGGGCAAAACTTGCAGTATTACTGAAACCGGGTTCAATTGCAATTATTTGTTCAGCAGCACACTCCCTTCGTACAAGGAGTTTGTATAATGAATACAGGCAAAGCTCAAATATGCTTTATTTAACCGGTATTATGCAGGAAGATACTACGTTGGTACTTTTTCCCGACCATCCAAAAAAAGAATTTCGTGAAGTATTATTTATTCGTTATACCGATGAAAAAACGCTTAGGTGGGAAGGTTACAAACATTCTAAACACGAAGCTACCTTAATTTCTGGAATAGACAATGTTAAATGGAATAGCGAGTTAATAAAGTTTTTATCGGCAATATTTAAAAGCGCCTCATACATTTATCTCGAAATGGGTGATGAATGGCCTGCCGAAGATGCACCTGCCGCCATATCCTATCGTTTTGCAGAAAAAATTAAAAAGGAATACCCGTCTCATAGTTTTAAAAAAATTGTACCGCTTATTAATAAGCTCCGAATGGTAAAAGAAAATGTTGAGATTGAAATAATTAAAGAAGCTATAGAAATTACTAACCACACATTTTGCGAAATTCTTCCACTTATAAAACCCGGTCTTTATGAAAATGAAATTGAAGCCGAAATTACTATGCGCTTTACAAAAAACGGAAGATGCCCGCACGCATATTTACCAATTATTGCCAGCGGAAGAAATTCAACCATATTACATTATAATATAAATCGTTCTGAATTATTTTCCGGCGATGTGCTTTTACTTGATTTTGGCGCCGAAAAAGCCGGTTATGCTTCAGACCTTTCAAGGACAGTTCCCATTTCGGGAAATTTTACAAAACGACAGGCTGATATTTATAAATCAGTTCTTAAAATAATGAATGAAGCAAAAAAACTTATGGTTCCGGGGAACACCATATATAATATAAACAAAATTGCAGGCAGTATGATGGAAGAAGAATTAGTGCGACTAAAACTATTAAATATAAGCGATATACGAAAACAGAATAAAAAAAAACCTCTTTATAAAAAATATTATATGCACGGAACTTCGCATTTTATTGGTCTTGATGTTCATGACTGTGGAAACCCCAAAATTTCACTTAGAAAAGGTATGCTCCTTAGCTGTGAGCCCGGTATTTATATTAAAGAAGAAGGTATTGGCATCCGCCTCGAAAATGATATTCTTGTTGATAAAGTTCCAATTGATTTAATGGATAATATTCCGGTTGAAATGGAAGAAATAGAGGAATTGATGAGAAGGCGATAGGGCGACAGGGCGAATTTGTATAAAAAACTTTCGTTTTATCTCAAAAATTAATATTACTTTAACAATTTCTTAACCATTAAATGTAATTTTGCAATTGCTATAGTTTTATTTGCTTCAATAATAAATGCTTTTATGGAAGGGTATTATTTGCAATTATAATTAGTGCTTGTCTGTAAAGTCGAGAAAACTTGCAAATTTATGTCATATTTTTAATTCTGAACTCATGAAGACAATGTATAAAGGTATATGGTATAAGGGTTTAGCCCTCATTATAACTTTCCGAAAGTTTGCAAAGGCCATGGCTCCGTTAACTTTCGGAAAGTTCCCTATACCCCTATACCCCAATAAATTAAAAATGCTGATATTATGGGCAGACACTAATTATTCTTTGACTACTGTAACAAATTTAGTAATGGGTGTATCAAACGATTCGGTTAATTTTTTAAATTCTGATGTAGCGTCAAAAGTTGTTTCATTATGATTAATAATGAGGCTAAAGTAAAATTTATGTGGTTAACTTTGTAAAACAAAAATATTAAAATTTAAGCGATATGGGTATCAACAAATTTTTTCAAATTCTTGTTCCTAAAGACAAAAAGTTTTATCCTTATTTTAATGCAGCTTCCGATAACCTGGTAGATGTATCCCTTGTTTTATGTGAATTGATGAAAGCAAATTCATGGGATGAACGAATTCCATTAATTAATAAAATTAAGGCATTAGAAAAAAAGGGTGATGACATTACTCATAATATGTTTGATTTACTGAATCAATCTTTTATTACACCTTTTGACCGTGAAGATATGAATGCTCTTATTTCTTCGATAGATGATGTAGTAGATTATATTAACGGTTCGGCGCAACGTTTTCTCTTATACAAACCACAATCTGTACCTGTTGAATTTATTAAACTTGCCGACTTGATACTTGATGGAAGCAAAACCATTAAAATAGCGATACAACACATACAAGACCTGAAAAAACCTGGAGAAATAAAAAAAGCATGTATTCGTGTTAATGAAATTGAAAATTTAGCGGATGATATTTATCATATAGGATTATCTCAACTTTTTGAATATGAAACAAATACAATTGAACTTATAAAGAAAAAAGAAATTTTTCAAGTGTTGGAAAAAGCTACCGACAAACTCGAAGATGCTTCAGATGTTTTAAAATCTATTTTAATTAAACAGGTATAATGAGTACACTGGTAATAATAATTATTGGGTTAGCTTTTATTTATGATTTTATAAATGGAATGAATGATGCGGCAAATTCAGTTGCTACAATTGTTGCAACCCGGGTTCTTTCTCCATTTACAGCAGTAATATGGGCTGCTTTTTTTAATTTTGCAGCTTATTTTATTTTCGGTTTGCATGTCGCTAATACTATGGGCAAAGGTATTGTTGAGCCGCATATCATTGAACCTTGGTTTGTTTTTTCTGCGTTTGCAGGAGCTTCTTTATGGTCATATTTCTGCACCCACTTTGGTTTACCTATAAGCGTTTCGCATGCATTGATTGGCGGCATGGTTGGACCGGCATTATTTGTTTATGGTTCGCATGCTGTTGTAGCATCAGGAATTATTAAAGTTTTTATTTTCATTTTTCTTGCTCCTATTATTGGTTTTATATTGGGATATTTGTTAATGATTTTGACAAAATATATGCTGAGAAAATCAAAACCCGGAAAAGTTGATTCATGGTTTAGAATTTTGCAATTGGCATCCTCAGCTTTTTTTAGTCTTGGTCATGGCAGTAACGATGCTCAAAAAACAATGGGAATTATTGCTTTATTATTATTTAGTACCGGATATTTAGGTCCTGAATTTTATGTGCCGCAATGGGTGGTTATCTCTTGTTATATAGCCATAGCATTAGGTACTTTCACTGGCGGCCGAAAAGTTATTAAAACCATGGGGGTAAACCTTACCGATTTAAAACCGGTTCACGGATTTTCGGCAGAAATAGCAGGCGCTTTAACATTAATGATGTCTTCTTTTATGGGTATCCCTGTAAGTACAACACATACAATTTCCGGCGCTATTATGGGCGTTGGTGTTTCCCGCCGTGTTTCAGCAGTGCGATGGAAAATTGCGCAAAATATCGTAGGGGCTTGGATATTAACTATTCCTATGACCATGATTGTTTCTGGATTACTATATATGTTTATTCGTTTATTTGTGTAGTTTTTCCCTGAGGGCAACGACTTTGTAGCAAAAAATAACAGGCGGATGAGTTACATTTTTTTTACTTGTAATATATTTAAAAGAATTTTACTTTTGCAGTCTAAAATTTAACGCGGAATTTATATATCATGTTAAATTGCAGTATGTCGAAAAAAAAAATTATTGTAACTACTCAGCCCATGTTCTTTTTAGCCACAGATTATACCAATTTATTTTTACTTTTGCGGGTAAGTAGTAACGAATTATTAATTATAAACACTTAAATTTAAAAAGATGAGAAAAAGAAAAATTTTAATGTTAATGGTGGCGACTTTCGCACCTTTTTTAACTACAGCAAGCGAAGCTGATTTAAAAATCCCAAACTTGAAAGAAAGTCAAAACAATTTATTGATTTTTGGCTTACTAATTTGCATATTGGGTTTATTATTTGGACTTTACCAATTTATGCGGGTAAAAAAACAGAAAGCCCATCAATCTATGTTAGATGTTGCACACACCATTTTCGAAACCTGCAAAACCTATCTCATTCAACAAGGTAAATTTTTGATTTTGCTTGAAGTTTTTATAGCAGCATGTATCGCTTTTTATTTTGGCTATCTTCAGGGAATGCCTTTTGGTGGTGTATTAATAGTACTTGGATGGTCGGTTGTTGGTATATTAGGGTCTTATAGTGTTGCATGGTTTGGTATTCGTATGAATACACTTGCCAATAGCCGTATGGCTTTCGCTTCCTTAGAACGTAAACCTTTAAAACTTTTGAATATCCCTCTTGATTCAGGAATGAGCATAGGAGTAATGCTCGTTTCGGTTGAACTTATAATGATGCTTATTGTTTTACTCTTTATCCCGAGAGAATATGCCGGGGCCAGTTTTATAGGTTTTGCTATTGGTGAATCTTTAGGCGCCAGTGCATTACGTATTGCAGGTGGAATTTTTACGAAAATTGCCGACATAGGTTCCGACCTGATGAAAATTGTTTTCAATATTAAAGAAGACGACCCGCGTAACCCTGGAGTAATTGCCGATTGTACAGGCGATAATGCAGGTGATAGCGTTGGACCTACTGCTGATGGCTTTGAAACTTATGGCGTTACAGGTGTTGCACTTATTTCTTTTATTGTTTTAGCTATTATTCCCGAGAAGTTTATCTCAGCTATTGACCCACAACAAGCTGCTATTGATATCCAAACAGAACTTTTAACATGGATATTCACTATGCGTATTCTTATGATTGTAACTTCCGTTGCCGCTTTTTACATAAACAAAGCGATAAACAAAGTTTATTACAGTGGAAAAGATAATATAGACTTTGAAAGACCGCTTACTAATCTTGTTTGGCTCACATCAATACTTTCTATCATTATGACTTTTAGCGTTAGTTTCTGGCAGTTGAGTAATTTACCTAATAACTTATGGTTAATACTTTCCATTATTATCAGTTGCGGAACCATTGGAGCCGCTCTAATCCCTGAATTTACTAAACTATTTACTTCACCTAAATCCGCCCATGTTCGCGAAGTGGTAACTGCTTCGCGTGAAGGCGGTGCTTCACTTACTATTTTATCAGGATTAGTTTCCGGTAATTTCAGCGCTTTCTGGCAGGGAATGGTTTTTCTTGTATTGATGTTTATTGCATACAAGGCAAGCTTATATGGATTAGGTGATTTAATGATATACCCATCAATTTTTGCTTTCGGTCTGGTTGCATTCGGAATGCTGGGAATGGGACCTGTAACTATTGCAGTTGACAGCTATGGACCTGTTACCGATAATGCACAATCAATATATGAACTCTCAATGATTGAAGAACATCCAAATATTTCTAATGAAGTAGAAAAAGATTTTGGGTTTAAACCCGATTTTGAAAAAGCGAAATATTATCTTGAAGCTAACGACGGAGCCGGGAATACCTTTAAAGCAACTGCAAAACCTGTACTTATTGGTACTGCAGTAGTGGGTGCTACTACAATGATTTTCGCACTAATTCTGGTTATCAGAAATAAATTAGGAATTGAACCTGAGGATGTATTAAATATCTTAAATCCTTATACAATTCTCGGTTTTATATCCGGAGGCGCTGTTGTCTTCTGGTTTAGCGGTGCTTCGTTGCAGGCTGTAACTACCGGAGCTTATCGTGCTGTTGAATATATTAAAAAGAACATACATCTTGATGCCAACTCAAGCAAAATCGCTTCAATTGAAAAATCAAAAGAAGTTGTAAAAATATGTACTCAATATGCTCAAAATGGTATGTTTAATATTTTCATCGTAATTTTTACATTTGCTTTGGCTTTTGCCTTCTTCTCGGCAGCCGATAATGCTAATCCAAATCCCGCATCTTTCTTTGTAAGTTACCTCATTTCTATTGCCGTTTTTGGTTTATTTCAGGCAATCTTTATGTCTAATGCCGGTAGTTGCTGGGACAACGCCAAAAAAGTGGTGGAAGTTGACCTTAAAGAAAAAGGAACCCCATTACACGACGCCACTATAATTGGCGAT
>PCSS01000270.1 GCA_002771395.1 Bacteroidetes bacterium CG23_combo_of_CG06-09_8_20_14_all_32_9
ACAATTACTCAAATTTCTGATACCATCAAAATTGATACACTCGCATTAGTTCCTGCTTCTATAAAGTTATATTTTCCAGACGGAAAAGAAGTTCCCGACAGCCTTTTTACCATTAATTACGCAAAATCCGAGATTATATTTAAAAACTTATTAAAAAATTCCCAAAATATTTCCATCAGTTACCGCACATTTCCCATAGATTTTGACAAAACGGTTTTTCATAAAAACCCTGATATAAAAATTAATTCAAACGGAAATTTAAGCAATCCATACACTTACAGAATTAACGAAACGGGTATATATGATAATTTCGGTACCGATGAATTAATTAAAAGAGGAAGCATTTCCCGCGGAGTCTCATTTGGAAATAACCAGGATGTGGTTGTAAATTCAAATCTCAACTTACAATTATCCGGAAAATTAGGCAAAGACCTGAATATTCTTGCCGCCGTAACCGATAACAATGTTCCTATTCAGCCCGAAGGCAATACCCAGCAAATTCAAGACTTCGACAAGGTTTTTATTTCGGTTTTTAGTGAAACTTTAAAACTTACCGTTGGCGATTTTGAACTCACAAAACCCACCGGTTATTTTATGCTGATGAATCGCAAAGCACAGGGAATAATTGCTTCAAATCTTTTTACATTCAGCAAAAATAAAACAAACACTTTAAAAACTACAGTCAGCGGTTCGGTTTCAAAGGGAAAATATTTCAGAATGACTTTTAACGGAACCGAAGGGACACAAGGACCATATCGCCTGAAAGGAGCGTTTAATGAGCCATTTATTATAATTATTGCAGGAAGCGAACGTGTTTATATTGACGGCAAACAACTTGAACGCGGACAAGACTATGATTATGTGATTGATTACAATACCGCTGAGCTTATTTTTACTGCCAAACAACCAATTACCAAAGACAAACGTATAGTGGTTGAGTACGAATACAGCGATAAAAACTACGCCCGTTTTATGCTTTTTTCGGGCAACGAATGGCAATTTAAAAAAAGAAAAATTTGGTTAAATATTTTTTCGGAACAAGACAGTAAAAATCAAACTTTGCAGCAAAACTTAACTGAAAACGAAAAATTAATTCTTTCGCAGGCCGGCGATAACTCCGCCCTTGCTGTTGTTCCATATATAACACTTGATACCGCTTTCAGAAACGATGCAATTTTTTATAAAATTCTCGACACACTTGTAAATACTACTATTTACGACAATATTTTTGTTTACTCAACAAATCCCGACAGTGCTGTTTACAGATTGGGTTTTACTTATTTAGGACAAGGAAAAGGTAATTATATTCAAATTAACAGTGCTGCCAACGGAAGAGTTTTTAAATGGGTTGCTCCTTTAAATGGAATAATGCAAGGCGATTACGAACCCGTTCGTCAATTAATTACACCACGAAAAAAAAATGTACTTACAACCGGTGCTGATTTTGCGTTATCGCCAAAGTTAAATTTTAAATATGAATTTGGCACGAGTGGAAACGACCTTAATACATTTTCGGCAAAAGATGATAACAACAATACAGGTTACGCCTTTAAAGCAACAATGGAACGAAAATTTTTAATCGGCGACACTTCAAAAAATAAGTTTTCAACGGGAATTAACATTCAGCAGGTGGATAAAAGATTTGACCCTGTTGAACGTTACCGCTCATCAGAATTTGAGCGTGACTGGAACCTTACAACCTCAAATTCCCGTCAGGACGAATTAATTACAGGTATAACTTTAGCTTTTCAGCGAACAAAAACAGCCTCATTACTTTACGGTTTAGATTATATGAACCGCCAAAATAATTTCACGGGAATTAGAAATAACCTTAACGGATTTACAATATGGAAAGGCTTTAGAATTGACGGAAAAGGCAGTTATTTACAATCTGATGAAACATCAAAGAACACAAATTTTTTACGCCACAGACTCTCTTTGCGAAAAGATTTTAAATCAATATTTATAGGAATAGCTGAAGAGCAGGAAATAAATACATGGAAATTCCCAAACAGCGATAGTCTTTTTTCCAATAGTTTCAGGTACGACCAATTAGAAGCGTCTGCAGGACTTTCAGACACATCAAAAAATCCGCTTTCGCTCAATTACTGTAATCGAAAAGATTATTTACCATTTGGCAAAAACCTTAATTATGCCACAAATGCTCAGGATTTTCGATTTTCTGCATCACTGGTAAAAAATCCAAAAAACATGCTGAAAACCGACATTACTTACCGAATACTTGATATTACAGACAGTTCATTAACAAATGCTTTGTGCGAAGATAATTTAACCGGACGTTTGGAACATTCGCTTAAAATTTACAAATCGGTTTTAACCCTTAACACTATTTACGAAACCGGAAGCGGACTTGAAGTAAAAAAAGAATTTTCTTACCTTGAAGTTCCTGCCGGACAAGGCGTTTATATGTGGACAGATTATAACGAAAACGGAATAAAAGAACTCGACGAGTTTGAAGTTGCAATGTTTTCTGACCAGGCAACATACATCAGAATTTTTACACCAACCAATGAATTTGAAAAAGTTTACAGCAGTAAACTAACACAAGTTGCAAATCTAAAACCCGAAAGCATTTGGGGAAATAAAACAGGAATAAAAAAAATTGTTTCACGTTTCTCAAATCAATTAGCTTACAATGTTGACAATAAACACAAATCACCGGTTCTTTTACAACGAATTATTCCTTTTTCGGGATTAGTTCCAGACACTGTCATTCTTGCTCAAAACAAAAATATTCGCAATACATTATCATTTAACCGCACAAACTCAATTTTAGGTATTGATTATCTTTATCAGGACACCCGCGGAAGTTTGCTATTACTCAACGGAACGGATATCCGCAGTTTAAAACAACATACTTTAAAAATAAGATGGAACATTAATAAGAAAATAAGTTTTACAGGCTCGGGTTCAACTGGGGAAAAATCTTTTTCATCGGAATATTTCAATAACAGAGATTATCGGCTTATATTAAAAAGTTCGGAAATTTCTATAAGTTTTCAACCTTCGGTCTCGCTTAGGATAACAGGAAATGGGAAATATACTAAAAAAATAAATCTTACAGGAGCCGAAATCGCAAACCATACAAATACAGGGCTTGAAATAAGATATAACGTTATGCAAAAAGGTAATCTTTCATTAAAAGCCGATTATATTCATATTAATTTTAAAGGAGAACCTTCATCATCTTTGGGTTACGAAATGTTAGAAGGACTTCTTGCCGGAAACAACGCTGTGTGGATGGTTCAGTATCAGCGCGATTTATCAAATTCGCTACAAATCAATATCTCGTATAACGGAAGAATTTCTCAGAATTCAAAAGCTGTACATATAGGTACTGTGCAAATGAGAGCTTATTTTTAAGGAATTGTACTTATTACCTTGATTGTTGTTTGTTTGGCATTAAACATTTGTTACTACCCCCCCTCTATTCAGCTATCATTGCAACCAATAATGCTCAATGCTCATTTAAGCATCATCCTTTATTTTTTTGAGCCGTAGTAATACTTTTTGCAATGATAGCAATTAATTCTTCTGTTTCTTTAAAAATATCTGAAAGTTTAACTGGCTTAACCATTTCTTTTTTACAGATAATTTTTAACGCAGGAACAAGATATTGGTAAAAAATAAAACCCAATACAAATTAATTTCCGTTAGGAATGATATAGAAATAGAGCAAAAAAATTACGACATTTTATTTTCCAAACATGTTTTCGTAATTTGCTGAATAACAATATATGGATAAGGAGTTCTGAGTTTAACGCAAATTATTACCGCTTACAGTATATATAAATTTTATTTTTTACTTACCATTGAAAATTAAGCGGATATTTTATACACTCTAAAAGCCATTTACATAACATGTTAAGGTCTATACGATATTAACAATTGGTTGTTTATATTTTAATTGATAATATATATTAAATTGAATTATGATACCCTATCTTCGCATTAACTAAACATCAATTTTTCTGAGTTAATGCCTTACCGGAGATTACCAAATACAGATATTGCACGATTAAAAGCTCTGAAATCAGCTATGGCAGCAGGTGTTGAAATTCCTCCGTTTAAGTTGGCATTTTCACAATCAACATTTCAGAAATTGCGTAATTTTTATACATCTTTTGAGCAAATGATGCATCAGCAAAAAGCATCTTTTATATCTCAATCGGCAAAAAGCAAAGAACTTGGTATAATAACCCGAAAAGCAAAACTTTATATATCACATTTTTATCAGGTATTGAATTTTGCCATTATGCGAGGCGAAATAATGCCGGCAGCAAGGAAATTTTATGGTTTAAGAGAAAACGATTCCCGATTGCCAAATCTTAACAGCGAAAAAAATATTATTTTTTGGGGCGATAAACTTATTAAAGGAGAAGCCGAACGTATCTTAAAAGGTGGAAATCAAATTACAAATCCTACTGCAGCAGTTGTTAAAGTTAGATACGACCTTTTTATTGAAGCTATTTATTATCAGAAAATGTTGCAAAAAACAACTGCTTATGCTACCGATAAAATTTCTGCAATGCGTGCTGAAGCCGACAATATTATTCTTTCTGTTTGGAACGAAGTAGAAGTTACGTTCGATATCTTACCCGAAGAAGCCCGTCGCAACAAAGCTGAAAAATACGGTGTTGTATATATTTTCAGACCTAATGAACGCTATGAGTTACAACCATCAGAAGTAACAAAGGAACAGGAAACAGAAGAATTTATTAGTGAAGCAGAAATGGAAAAAACTGGGCTTCAGCAAGACAGAAAAGATATTTTAGAACACGAAAAATCAGAAAAGCAACTCAACGAGGAGTTACAGTACTCTATCCTCTTTACGAAAAATTAGCCAAAGCATAAAGATTCCAAGTATTCCCCCCAAAACTCCGTAAATCCATGTTTCAGATGTCATTCCGAAATCACTTGATTTTTCGGGGATTGCCTGATTAGCTATGAAATACGAAAGTAAAACTCCTGTAAGGTTATTAATAAAATGAGCAGAAATAGGTACCCACAAACTTCCGGTAACTTCGAGCAGATAACCAAAAAATACACCGAGAAAAAATCGTGGTAAAAAGCCAAAAAACTGAAAATGTATTACGCTGAAAAGAAATGCCGAAATTAATATACCCCAGTGAATATTTTTTGACCATTCTGTAAAAATTCTTTGCAATAACCCTCTAAAAAGCAATTCCTCGCCAATTGCCGGCAAAATAGCTATAAGTAAAATATTGTATAGTAAGCCAGTAATGCTATTAACATTTAAAAATGCTTGTGTAATTTGTGCTGCATATTCTTCCGAAGCATGCATCCATTGCTCAATGCCACTCATAAACCAAGGTAGCTCAAGAAAAGAATTTAAGTAAGCTAACCAATTTGAAAAAGGTAAAAAGAAAATCCCGGCTAAAAGTGTAAGGGCAAGTGTAACTAAACACGGTTTTTTTCTGAGTCGTAAAAAATCTAATACCGAAGGATAACATAGATAACCAATAATAATAGGAGGCATTACAAATAATCCTATACTTTGAACGAGTTGTAAAAATTTCAGAACCTTAATGTTTTCGGGTTTAGTATAATTTATGAGTAATTCGGGATTTTGCAAAATGTTCCAGTGAAACACACTAATTAAAACAATTATTCCAATAAAATAAATAATAAAGAAGCTAACTAAAGTAATTAATACAGTAGCACCGAGTTTAGCCGCCGGCGAAAGACGAAACAATATACCTTTTATCATAATTTTTTAATAGAAAATCAAAGATAACCATTTGTTTATGGGAACTTCTAAAAATTAACGACACGTCATTCCGAACTTGTTTCGGAATCTGATTATTAGGAAGTTAGAGATGCTGAAATAAATTCAGCATGACGA
>PCSS01000016.1 GCA_002771395.1 Bacteroidetes bacterium CG23_combo_of_CG06-09_8_20_14_all_32_9
TTATATTCTGATAGAATTTTAATTTTTCGTAAGCCGGCCTGTCTTACGTCTTGTAACCGTTTTTTAACCGCTTTTAACTTTTATTAACTGTTTGTTAACCAAGTGGATGAGTATTTACTATTAATCACTTCTGTAGTTTTGCGGGTGAGTAGTTACTATTTTTTTATACTATAAGCGTAATAAAGACGATTATTTTATCAGGATAGGAATTGACAATAGAAATGTTCAATATTCAATGCTCAATACTTAATATTCAAGTAATAAAACTCATTCAAGCCGTTGAACATTGAAAGTTAAGCATTGAGAATTTTTAAAAATGTACTAATTTACCCTGTTAAATTGCTCCGCACCAACTTTATTGAATTTAAAAGGGTAGATACCATTAATGTATAATGATTTTAAAATCCCCGTTGCCACTCAGCTCTTAACCCTGCTAAATGCGGATTGTTAATGGCAAATTGTATTCTGTTGAGGAATTGCTGTTTATCGCGCGATAGAATTCCGTTTAGTACAAGATAGTTTGAAGCATGATTACTTCTGAAAATTGTATTTTCAAGTTCGGTATGCGAAATAAAAACCTCCATTTCTTTCAGAAGGTCGGGAATGCTCATGGGTACATAATTCCCAAGGAACCTTTGCTTGTATCTTTCAATTCCATAAGGAAAACTTAGCACCAGCACCGAGGCAAATTCAGGCTGAATGCTATTTAAAATTTTTGCGGAGTTTATTGCATGTTGTTTACTGTATGTCAGTCCGCCAACACCTTCAAGAATAATAACAGAAAGTTTAATTCCAGCTTCTTTTGCTTTCAAAAGTCCTTCTACAGTTGACAAATACGTTTCGCCTTTGTTTATCATTTGAAGTACATCGTTGTCGCCCGACTCAATTCCCACATAAACCATTTTTAAACCTGCATTGCGTAGTTCAACCAGCTCTTCGTGTGATTTTTTCAGTATGTCGCGGGAAATAGCGTAAGCAGTAACTCTTCGTATTTTTGGAAAAGATTCTTTTATAGAATAAAGAATTGTTAATAAACGTTTTGTAGAAAGCGACATTGGATTGCCATCGGCTAAAAATACTTTTCTTATACCGGGTTGTATTTTTGCTACTGCTTTTATTTCCTGTAAAACATTTTCTTCTTTATTAGGTTTGAATGTTTTAGAAGTGTACATTTCGCAAAATGAGCATTTATTCCATGTACAACCAAAAGTAACTTGCAAAATAAGTGAATCGGCTTCGCTTGGAGGGCGAAATAAAGGTTCGTTATATTGTATTGGAAAATTGTTATAGAACATTGCAGAAAGAAAATATTTTTTTTACAAAAATAGTATGAATAAATTACACGAGATATAATTTCAATCAATTTACCCCGTTGGATAATTTATTTTTTCATCAGTAAGTATAAAACAAAAACAATATCCAACGGGGTGAACGAACAGAGAAAAAATAGTAATACAGTAAACCACGATTTGCATTTTAAAAGAAATTATTTCGAATATAAATTACAAATAATAAAAATACTATCTTTGCAAATATTTTTAGTAAAAACTAATTTTTAAAACTTATGTATTTATCTGCAGAAAAAAAGCAAGAGCTTTTTAAGAAATACGGCAAGAGTAACGGAGATACTGGTTCTGCAGAAAGCCAGATTGCATTGTTCTCGTTCCGTATCAATCATTTAACAAAGCATTTAAAAACCAATAATAAAGATTTTGCAACACAACAGGCCTTGCTTAAATTAGTTGGTAAACGTAAAAAACTACTGAACTATCTTAAGAACAGCGATATTAAAAGATACCGCTCTGTTATTAAGAAACTTGCACTAAGGAAGTAATAAGGCAATTTCTAAATTGCCTTTTTTTATATAAAAAAGAACATTTAATAAAATAATATGTACAACGCAGTAAAAAAGACGATTCAACTCAACGACGGGAGAATAATAGAAATAGAAACCGGCAAACTTGCTAAACAAGCCGATGGTTCGGTAGTTCTTAAAATGGGAAAAACCATGCTCCTTGCTACCGTAGTTTCTGCCAAAGAAGCGAAAGAAAATGTTGATTTTATGCCTCTTTCGGTTGATTATCGCGAGAAATATGCATCTACAGGTCGCTTTCCCGGCGGATTTATGAAACGCGAAGCCCGTCCTTCTGATTATGAAATTTTAATATCACGTTTAGTTGACAGAGTCTTACGCCCACTATTTCCCGATGATTATCACGCCGAAACTTTTGTAAATATAGACCTTATATCTTGTGATACAGATGATTTGCCCGATGCACTTGTGGGTTTAGCCGCATCTGCCGCCATTACAGTAAGTAATATTCCGTTTCATGGACCAATTTCAGAAGTACGCGTGGCAAAAATTAATGGTAAATTGGTGATTAATCCTTCGCACAGTAGTTACAAAAATGCAGATTTAGACTTGATGGTAGGCGCAACTTACGATAATATTCTTATGGTTGAAGGCGAATTAAACGAAATTAGCGAAGAAGATATGATTGAAGCTATCCGTTTTGCACACCAAACAATAAAAATACAGTGCAAAGCACAGATGGAACTCGCCGAACAATTAGCCGTTACAAAACGTGTATATTGCCACGAAAATAACAACGAGGAAATTAAAACAGGCATTCGTGCTTTTGCTTATCAAAAAATTTATGATGTAATTAAAAAAGGTATTGTAAATAAACAAGAGCGCTCCGATGCGCTTCATGCTATTTGTGACGAATTTATGGCTACACTTGCCGAACCCGATGAATCAACTACAGACATGGTTAATCGTTATTACAACAATCTCGAAAAAGAAGCTTTCAGGGAATATTATTTTACCGAACAGGTTCGTTTAGACGGTCGTAAATTTGACCAGATTCGCCCTATTTGGAGTGAAGTTGATTTTTTGCCAATGGCTCACGGTTCTGCAATTTTTACACGTGGCGAAACTCAATCCCTTGCATCTGTTACACTTGGTAACAAACTTGACGAACAACATATTGATGGAGCGGTATTTCAAGGTTACGAACGGTTTCTTTTGAACTATAATTTCCCGCCGTATTCAACCGGTGAAGCGCGCCCTTACAGAGGCGTTGGACGTCGCGAAGTTGGACATGGAAATCTTGCACACCGCGCTTTAAAACGCATGATTCCTACCGATTATGATATAAATCCATATACTATCCGCGTTGTTTCCGATATTCTCGAATCAAATGGTTCGTCATCAATGGCTACAGTTTGTGCAGCAACATTAGCTTTAATGGATGCAGGTATAAAAATTAAAAAACCCGTTACCGGAATAGCTATGGGTCTTATATCAGACCCGAAAACAGGTCGTTTTATAATTCTTTCCGACATTCTTGGCGACGAAGACCATTTTGGTGATATGGATTTTAAAGTTTGTGGAACACCCGACGGTATTACCGCCACTCAAATGGATATTAAAGTTGACGGACTTCCTTACGAGGTTCTCGCTAAAGCACTTACACAAGCACGTGTGGGACGTTTATACATACTTGAAAAAATTTTAAAAACTTTGCCTGAACCACGCCCCGACTTTAAACCTCATGCACCGCGTATTGTTAGCATAACCGTTCCCAAAGATATGATTGGAGCCATTATTGGTCCCGGGGGGAAAATTATTCAGGATATTCAGGCAAAAACCAATACAATAATTACTATTGATGAGGTTGAAGACCATGGTATTGTACAGGTTTGCGCTCCCGATGCCGATTCAATTAAGGCTGCAATTAAACGTATTAAAGGAATTATCGGCGATTTGGAAATTGGTGAAGTTTTCGATGCAACGGTAAAATCAATTATGGAATACGGTGCATTTGTTGAAATTTTTCCCGGAAAAGAAGGATTGTTGCATATTTCGGAAATTGAATGGCGCCACCTCAAAAAAGTTGAAGATGCTTTGCATCTCGGTCAAAAAATTCAGGTAAAACTTCTCGACATTGATAACCGCGGTAAAATGAAATTATCACGCAAAGTGCTTCTTCCAAAACCGGAAGAACAACTGCAATCTGTTCAGCACGAATTTAAAAAAAAATAATGAGTTCAGTTTAAAAATATATAAAATCGGGCATTTTTCATTTACATATAAAAGTAGTTAACCACTCATGATATACAAGACCTTAATGCGGACTATAATCCCTGAATAGCCTACTATCCCGGCAATTATTTATATTGCGTGTTAAACACCGGCTTTATTTATTTTTAGTTCATTAATCCGTTTTTATCTATATAGTGGGTTGTATATAAATCCTCAATATTTTTAATTCCTGATTTACTAAAAATCAATCTGATTTTTTTCCCTTTTCCGTATTTGTTATAACCTGTCCCCGATTTTTCCAATTTTAAATCAGTTGCAATTTTTCGTATTGTCTTGTTTATCCTTGAAAGTTTACTCAAAATTTACATTACATACTTTTTCTAAATACTTAATTTTTCCAAATCTCCATGCTTTATAATCATCTTACGATAAGTAATTAAGTTTTATAAGTACGTCAACAGAACAAACAAATCCTTTTTCATAAATCAGTGAATTAGCTATCTGCTTTACTTTTTTTTCTAATTCTTTATTATTCATTATCTTTAATTTTATAGAATTGTTCAAGTTGATTTTTTACAAACTCAATATACCTGTTATTTTTAAAATCGAACCATTTTTGTCTGTAATCTCCTGAATTATCGATATGCCACTTAAAGTTTCTAAATGGTTTCGATTTATGCAATGAATTAATCAGTTTGTTTCGTAATCGGGCATTATCAACATTTTTGGCAAAATCTACCATTATTTCAAATGAATCGCTTGATGTAAAATTCTCAAATTCTAAATAATCTGACCAATTTTCATCCAGTTCTTTTTGTTCTTCCTCCCATAGTTCTTCATCTATATAACCACTGTCAAAAGTGGGGAAAGACTTTATTTCTCCAGTCTGCTTGTTATAAAAGCATCTCATTCCACAATCAAGGTCAGAAGCAATGTCATTAATTTGTTGTTCTGTTATCTTAATCATATTGTTACGATGTTACTCTGTAGTTTTCGTATAACGCCAGTTTGTTTAAAAACTAACTTTTATTCAAAATTTTGAGTAAATATAAAGCGATTAAACTATAAATAAAAATTGTTTTTTTATGAAATAAATTGGCATAATATTTTTCACCGCAAAGTGTCCGCCCCAAAAAATCGGGGGAACTTCAAAACAGATAACTTTAAAAGAATTATATTAGAAATAAATTGAAATAAAATTGAAATAACGTAGAAAATAAAAACTCACTACATATTTCTATTTCTATCTATTTCTAATATTTCCATATATTTCTACTTGATATTCAACCTTATGTAAAAGAGTTATATAGTAAACGCAGAATTTTAAAATTTATTTGCATAAGCGGTATTTTTTTTCTGCTTTATGCAGGTTAGGAATAACAAAAAAACCTTTCAAAGTTTTTGAAAGGTTTTGTGACCTCGGCGGGAGTCAAACCCACAACCCTCTGATTCGTAGTCAGATACTCTATTCAGTTGAGCTACGAGGCCAATATGCAAATATAATAAAAAATTTGATTTAAATTATTAAAAAGTCAAAATAAAAAATTGTGGTATTGTTATCAAAGTATAATTCTTTGTGTTTCTTGATAACTTGGTGTATTAGGGCTCTGTAAATAAATAAAGTGGACAAATGGATTGTAAAGACATATTAACATTGAATGATTATTCCACCGAAGTACGAATTATTTACGAAAATGCGTATTACGAATCCGTACTTCATAAGCCAGTCCCGTTAAATACTGTTTTTCAGAAGCACTGTTATAAATTTGCGAAATATTTAACGGGGTGAATGAAATCGCTTCGCTAAGTTGCACGAATTAAAACTTTTAACAAACTATGGCACGGTTTAAAACCGTGCCATAGTTTAGAACGCAGAAATCGGACATTATGGACAAACTCTAATTAGAGTCTGTCCGTAATATCT
>PCSS01000234.1 GCA_002771395.1 Bacteroidetes bacterium CG23_combo_of_CG06-09_8_20_14_all_32_9
AACTTTTATTAACCGTTTGTTAACCGAGTGGCTGAGTATTTACTATTAATCACTTCTGTAGTTTTGCGGGTGAGTAGTAACTATTTTTTTATTAAAATAAGTTTTTTTTTATCCTGTCAAAAGACAATGATAAATAAATACCCATTCCATTTATGAAGTGTTATTATATTTCACCCTTACCATTTTATTGCACGAAATGAATATTCTAAAGAAATTGAATTGGGTAAAATAACAAAGGGTATTTATTTTATACAGGTGAAAGTTGGCGAAAAACAAATCTTTAAAAAATTGCTAATTGAATAGTGAATTTGGCTCGCTACATTCATTGCCCCGCCCTTAAGGGGGCAATGAAACAATGAAACAATAGAACAATGAACTTGTTTTAAATAAGGGGATTTGAAATAATTAATTCCAATAAAAGTAAAGAGGAATAGAGGTATAGGGAAATATGGCTGTATCCTTATACCTTTATACCTAACTTGCAAAATGGGATTTATTTTTTTCATGTTCCCTTATTTGTTCTTTGTAATAATTTCTTCCAATTTTTATTCATAAAGCAAAGTCGCATTGGGTTGTCAATAGTCAATTAATCTGTGGCAACCTTTTTTATTGCCGGGTAGTAACAATAAATTTAATTCTTATATCTTTGCCGGGGTTAATTTTTAACCGAAAATTGATATAATGAGGAAATATATTCAGAACCTGCAAGTAGTTAATAAACAGATTCTTTCAGAAGAATATTATTTACTCGAATTAAAATCTCTGCAATCATTACCTGAAATTTTACCGGGTCAATTTGCCGAAATAGCAATTACAGGTTCGGCTACCTTTCTTCGTCGCCCATTATCTATACACGATGTTGATTATGATAGAAATACAATTAGTTTTTTGGTTCAGATTGTCGGAAAAGGCACAAAGTATCTTGCCAATATTGAACCTGGAAAATTCTTAAATGTAATTTTCCCGCTTGGTAAAGGTTTTGGACTTATTAATAATTTGGAAAAAGCATTGTTAGTTGGTGGTGGATGCGGAATAGCACCTTTACTTTATCTTGCCCGGCACTTATATAATAAAGGTGTTTCAATATCAACCTTAATAGGTGTAAGAAGTTCAATGCAGTTTATTGAAGTTGATAAATATAAACTATATGGCAAAGTGTTAATTACTACCGAAGACGGAAGCGAAGGTACAACCGGTTTCGTTGTTAATCATCCTGTTTTTGAACAATTATCTCAATTTAAAAAGATTTATACTTGCGGACCAGACGTTATGATGAAAGCTATTGCCAAAAAAGCCATTGCTTCCGGAGTTGATTGCGAAGTAAGTCTTGAAAATTCAATGGCATGCGGAATAGGAGCGTGTTTGTGCTGTGTTACAGAGACCATAGAAGGAAATAAATGTGTTTGTACCGAAGGACCTGTTTTTAACATTAAATATCTTAAATGGCAGATTTAAAAGTAAATATTGGCAAATTAGAATTAAAAAATCCAGTTATAACCGCATCAGGAACTTTTGGTTACGGTGAAGAATATTCCGATTTTATTGACCTTAACCGCTTGGGTGGCATTATAGTAAAAGGTACTACACTTCACCCCCGAGAAGGGAACTCCTATCCCCGTATGACGGAAACACCTTCGGGAATGTTAAATACAGTGGGCTTACAAAATAAAGGCGTTGATTATTTTATCGAAAAAATTTATCCGCGTATCAGGCATATAGATACTGCCATAATAGTAAATGTATCGGGCTCAACAGTTGAAGAATATACAGCAACTGCCGAAAAACTTGCATCACTCGAAAATATCCCGGCTATTGAATTAAATATTAGTTGCCCGAATGTAAAAAAAGGAGGAATGGCTTTTGGAACTTCCTGTTCAGGTGCAGGAAGTGTTATTTCCGCTGTCAAAAAAGTTTTTCCTAAAACTCTGATTGTTAAACTTTCACCTAATGTTACAGATATTGCTGAAATTGCAAAAGTTGCCGAAGCCGAAGGTGCCGATTCAATTTCACTAATAAATACTTTGCTTGGAATGGCTGTAAATGCCGAAACCCACCGCCCTGTGTTATCAACAATTACAGGCGGTTTATCCGGTCCTGCTATTAAACCTGTTGCATTACGAATGGTTTGGCAGGTTTATAAAACTGTAAAAATTCCAATTATCGGCTTGGGAGGAATTATGAACGATACCGACGCTGTTGAATTTTTACTTGCCGGTGCCACTGCAATTCAAATTGGAACTGCCAATTTTATTGACCCTCAGGTAACTATAAAAGTAATTGATGGGTTAAATACATATTTAGACAGGCATAATATTAAAAGCATAACCGAACTAACAGGTTCGCTGATTATTTAATATAACGGGACTTCTAAAAATTGCTTTTTCTTTGTTGGACTTCAATTTTAAAATTACTCACATATTAATTGTTTTTTTAAAGTGCTTGCCCTGTTAGATAATCGCATTGAATAACGAGATACTGCAAAAAACAATATCTAACAGGGTAAATGAGATCGCTTCGCTAAGTTCTCATTTACAATAGTAAACTCCGGTTTTAAAATTTTGTCCGCCTCGAAAAATCTAATTTTTAGAACCCCTCATAATATATTTAGGGGTATAAGGTAACAGGGAATGACGGCTAAACCTTTATACCTTATCTTCATAAGTTCAGAATTAAAAATATGACATAAATTTACAAGTTTTCTCTATTTTACAGACAGACACTAAATAACATTTATGAAGAAAATTCTTTTAATTGTAACGTTGTTATTTTTTTTTATTCCGTTGGGTGCTTATGCCGAAGGCAATTCAATACCTGCTATTGGTAGTATAAGATTGGAATTCATCCTTTTTGCCCTTACTTTAGTTGGCGTAGCATTGTTTCATAAACAAACGTTTTGGGTGGCAATTATAGGTTTATCAACTATTTTGATTTTTGAATTTATTTTCAACCCTGAGTTTAATTTATTTAAACATTTCTTTGGCGATAACTCTTTGATTGATCAACTTGCTCATAAGGACTTAAGACAAGGAGAGTGGACAACAATTTTAAATTTATTGGGATTATTGCTGGGTTTTGCTTTGTTAGCTAAAATCTTTGAGGTATCAGGTGTTCCTGATATTATTCCAAAATATTTGCCTAACGGTTGGAAAGGTGGATTTATGCTTTTAGTTCTGGTATTTGTTCTTTCTTCCTTTCTCGACAATATTGCCGGGGCAATGATTGGTGGTACTATCGCTCTGATTGTATTCAGAAAAAAAGTTCATATTGGTTTTATTGCGGCAATAGTTGCTGCCAGTAATGCCGGTGGTTCGGGAAGTGTAATTGGTGATACAACTACAACTATGATGTGGATTGAAGGTGTTAGTCTTTTAAATGTTGTTCATGCTTATGTTGCAGCCGGAATAGCGTTGTTAATTACTGCTTGGTTTGCTTCACATCAACAAGTGAAATATCAGCGAATTATTAAAGATGCTAAAGTGGGTGCTAAGATTGACTGGGTCAAACTTTTTATTGTTGCATTAATTTTAATTGGTGCAATTTTATCTAATTTCCTTTATGAAATGCCTGCTCTGGGAGTTTGGATTGCAATAATTATTGGTTCTTTTATTAGAAAAACCCCATGGGGTGAAATTTCAGGAGCTATAAAAGGTACAATATTTTTGCTTTGCCTAATAACGTCAGCTTCTTTAATGCCTGTAAATGATTTACCATCTGCATCTTGGTTATCGGCTTTTATTCTGGGCTTTGTGTCTGCCGTGTTTGATAACATTCCATTGACAAAACTTTGCATCGAACAGGGTTGCTACGATTGGGGAATGTTAGCATATACTGTTGGTTTTGGCGGTTCTATGATTTGGTTTGGTTCTTCAGCCGGTGTAGCTATTACTAATAAATTTGACGAAGCTAGAAATGTATTTCAATGGATTAAAAAGGGATGGCATATTACGGTCGCATACATTATCGGTTTTTTCTTTTTATATTTAATTATGGGATGGAAACCGGCAGATAATAGAAAGGTAAAAGTTGCTACCGATTGCCCTTGCAAGGAATGTCCTCAAGATCAACTGAAAATACCTGCCGAAAACAATGCTAAAATGCATGTTCAGGGCGAAAGCCATAGCAAGTAAATGAAAGCGAATGACGGTACGATTTTGTGCTTTGTTGGTGCTTCGCAAGCATAACAAAAAAATTGGCGTTTTATTGCAAGTACCAGATATATGCAAAAGCACAAAGCCTGAACTTTGGTTTAATGATGAACTTTTTAAACAGTTTTTTTATTTTGATACTGCAGGAATATTCTTCAAAATTTCACGCAATAAATCCCAGAATTTTTGGACAGTTTCAATATGTAATCTTTCGCTTGGGCTATGCACACCGCGTAGGGTAGGACCAAAGGAAATCATATCTAATTCAGGATATTTCTCAAGAAATAAACCACATTCCAAACCTGCATGAATTGCCCTTACTACCGGGTATTTTCCGAATAATTTATTGTAAGCTACTTTACTTATATTTAGTATTTTACTGTTTGTATTTGGTTTCCATCCAGGATAACCATCCGAAACATTTATTTTAAAACCTGCTAAACTAAAAACACTCGAAACCATATTAACAATGTCTGTTTTAGCCGATTCTACTGAGCTTCGCTGACTGGTAGTAACTTCGATTTTATTTTTTGAAATGAACTTAACAGAAGCAAGGTTTGTTGAAGTTTCAACAAGTCCGGGCATTTCCTGGCTCCATGCAATAACTCCATGAGGGCAGGCGTATAGTGCATTAAGCAAACGAAATTGCGATTTGCGGTCAATAACATATTTTGGTTTTTCACAATGTTCAAGAGTTAATGTCATATTAGGTTCAGTTATAGCATATTCGTTTCTAATTGTATTTGAAAATACTTCAAAATCTTTAAGAATTTTAACAGGAAGTTCTTTAGTAACAACAAAAACAGCATAAGCTTCGCGGGGAATAGCGTTTCTTAAATTGCCACCTTCAAAAGACGAGAGTCTTAATCCATATTTTTTTTGGATTTGCCATAAAAATCTTGCCGCAATTTTTAAAGAATTTGCAAACGCTTTATGAATGTCGTCACCGGAATGACCACCAGTTAAGCCGCTAACAGATAATTTAAGAGCGACTTGTTTTCCGGGTGTTTTTTTATTTTCAAATTTCAGTGTTGCAACTGAATCTCTGCCACCGGCACAACCAATAAATAATTCTCCTTCATCTTCCGAATCAAGGTTCAACAAAATTTTTCCTGTAAAAAATCCGGGTTTTAGGGCAAAAGCCCCTGTTAGTCCTGTTTCTTCGTCAACTGTAAATAAACATTCAATTTTTCCGTGGGGAATTGTTTTTGAAGCTAACAAAGCTAATTGTGCAGCCATGCCAATTCCATCATCGGCGCCAAGAGTTGTGCCTTTGGCTTTTATCCATTCGCCGTCAATAATTGATATAATTGCATCTTTTTCAAAATTGTGCTTTATATTGTTGTCTTTTTCGCAAACCATATCAATATGGCATTGCAACACTACCGTTTGCTTTTTTTCGTATCCTTTAGTTGCAGGTTTGGAAATTAATACATTGCCGGCACTATCTTTTTTAGCTCTGAGTTTATGTTTTTTAGCAAAGTTGAGCAGGTAAAGAATAATTTTTTCTTCTTTTTTTGAAGGGCGTGGAACTTTCAATATTTCATTGAAATAAGTAAAAACTTCAACAGGTTTTAACTGACTTATTGTTTTCATGATGTTTTAATTATAATTTGTAAAATTATAAAAAAAATAGATTCTCAACTTGAAAAGGACACTTTAAATTCACAAGTGAATTATAACTCATTGTCTCCCGAAGATTTATTCACAATATTAATTAGAGTTTGTCTGTAATATCAATCTTTTTCATTTTAAGGAATATGGTATATGGTATAAGGAAATAGGGAATAAAGCGAACCCTTTATACCCTAATGGCACTAATATTAGAAAAATGAATAACGAACAA
>PCSS01000268.1 GCA_002771395.1 Bacteroidetes bacterium CG23_combo_of_CG06-09_8_20_14_all_32_9
AAAAACAATTAATATGTGAGTAATTTTAAAATTGAAGTCCAACAAAGAAAAAGCAATTTTTAGAAGTCCCGTAAATAAAGACACACAAGGGAATGATTATATTTAAGATTGAGGAATGAAGGTTGAGGTTGAGAAAAGATTGAGAAAACAAGATTGGAAAGACGAGATTGAAAAAAAATTGATTATGACGAGTCTACTTCAATCTTATCAATCTACTTCAATCTAATTTTACGTAAATCAGCGGGAAATTGGAAAATGTTTTTTACTTGCGGATTTTAGGTAGTTACAAAACAGGATTGCAAATCATAATTTTCTATTCTCTAAAAATTATCGCTTCATAAATAAATAATTCTGCATTTTTCCAGCCGTCCCAACCAATTCCGGCTTTATCACGCGAACAATGTCCAAGAAATTCTTCTTTACTCCATTTAGTTTCGTCAGCGACTTGCGGAAGAAAAGTACCGGAACTAAATCCCTTTTTAATGTAAATGCCGTGTTTGCCAAGTTCAATTTCATCAACAGATGAAATCTTTTTCAGGGGAGTAAGAACCGAAATTTCTATATCTATGCTGTCAAGTTCAGATATGCTTACCGAATTAAACCGATAATCTCGTATAGCAGAGGCAATTGCCATTTCCTGTATTACTTTATAAAGTGGTTTATCTTGCGAAAATGAGCCTATACAGCCCCTGAGTTCTTTGTTTTTATGAAGTGTAACAAATGCTCCGCATAAGGTTTTAAGGTTTTTGCTGATATTAATTGTGTCAACCTCATCAATTTTATCTTTTTTAATATAATCTTCAATTGTTTTTCGGGCAAGTTTAAGTAAAGATGTTTTGTCGTTTTCGTCAAGCGAAAATAATTTTTCTTTACTTTTTAATGAGCTTATTTTAGAAATTGCAATTGCATTGTAGCCGACTACCCTGATTTTATCTCCATAAGGAGAATCGCCGCTGTTTAAATATTGTATTTTTTGGTAAGTAAAATCCATATTATTCTCGGTCATGTACATGAGTGTAAGCACCGATGTCCACCCGCAAAGACTCGTAACCAGATCGCTTATGTTTGCTTTTTTGTTATTTGCAATTGCAGTTACCAAACTTTCGGATTTGTTGCTTAAAATTGCCGAAGCGGTTATCGAGTCATTTTTTTGTGCATCTTTATAAGCAGGGTAATGTGAAAAATCGCTGCTAATAACAAATAAGTTTTTGGGATTTAAGTAAGGTTTTAAAATTTCTGCTAATTTTTTACAATCGGCAGGATTATCAGTTCCCAAAATAATTGGAACAATTTGCAATTTTTTGCCGAATTTATATTGCAGAAACGGAATTTGAACCTCAATGGAATGTTCTGTAAGATGTGGTTGAGGATAGTTTTGCAAAATATCGCTATGGTCTTCTGCTAATTTTAAAGCCAGGTCGGTATTTACTTTTACTTCGCCAAGGGGAGTTTCGTAATTGCCATCACAATACACCGAAGCGCCTTTAAAATACATAACATGGCTTGAGGCAATAATAAAAACATTTTCGTACAACTTAATTGTATCTATCTGATTAAAAGCCGATGCGGCTACCTGCCCTGAAAAAACATAACCTGCATGAGGCGAAATAATTGCAATTACATTTTCGGCAGTTTTAGGTTTTGCTGCTGCAAACATTTTTTTTAATTCGTCGGATAATTCGGTTTTATCGGCAGGATAAAATTTTCCGTCAACATAAGATTTACGATTTTTCATATCAGTTGTTTTTTGCTGACCGTTGCAATTTGTCATAAAAAGCATTAAAAATAAGGCAAAAATAATACACCGGTTAATATTCATAATAAAAAAAAACAAAATTTCTTTTTACAAAAATATATATAACTTTAATATAAAACAAAATTTCTTTTTGAAATTAATTTAAAAACCGCTTTCTTTCGTAATGAAAATAAAAAAATCGTTTTTTGTGCTTTTTGCTGCAATTGCAGTTTATGGGTTAATGATTTTGCATCACGGTTATGAGTTGGGCAGAAGCGATAATGAGCAAGCCGCTTATGGTTTTTATTTGAATGATAATTCGCTGTTTCCTGCCGATTTTTATATTCAGTCGCTTGTACACCAAACGCCAAACGAACGTACTTTTTATGGACAGTTTATTTCATTTGCCGGGGAAAAAATACCGGAGTTCAGTTTTGTTTTTCACATTGTTTTTACAATTATTTTATTGCTTGGCATTCGTAAAATTTCTGCTGAATTTATTGAAAACGAATGGGTTCGCTGGCTTGCAATATTAGTGTTATTTCTTTGTTTGTACAATATTCATTTGGGCGGCAACGAACTTTATTACAATTCTTTTATTCCAAGCTTACCCGCAAAAGCGATAGGTGTTTGGGGTTTGTGGTTTTTTTTGCAAAAGCGATATTTATTCGCTTCTTTGCTTTTTTCGTGTTCGGTGTTTTTTCAGCCGCTTGCAGGAATTCAGATAATTGTGATAAGTCTGTCAGTTTTTTTAATTATTTCATTCAGACAAAAACGTTCTTTGTTGTTTAAGAATTTTTTGTGGCTGGCAATGCCTGCTGCTTTTCTTACATTGCCATTTTTAATTCCCGCTCTTACAAGGTTTAACGATGCAAATGTTCCCGATAAATTTATTTTTGATGTGTTTTTCAGTTTCCGGAACCCGCACCATTTTTTGCCTTCGTATTTTCCTTTAAAAAATTATTTTATATTAGTTCCTGTATTTGGTTTTGCATTGATATTTTTTAAAAAACATTCCACCGAAATTATGTATTTCATCCTTGTAATTCTGCTCGGATGTATTTTGTATTCATTTTTTGTTGAAATATTACACAGCATACTTGTGGCTTCCTCGCAATGGTTTAAATCTACTATTTGGGCAGAAATGTTCGGTGTAATTGCTGTTTTCGGCTTTATAGAACAACTTGCAAACAAAATTCTTGACAAATATTTTTCAAAAAGCAGGAAAATAATCGCTACATTTCTTATGGTATTTTTATTTGTGTTTTTAACATTGTTTCCTTTCCGTTTTCCTTGGAAAGTTAAATATGATTTTGAACCATTTCTTTCATCTGACTGTGCTATAGAAATTTCACGTCTGGCAAAAGAAAACACTCCCATAAATGCCTGTTTTGTTACACCAATTGATTTTACTGAACTTAAATTTCACGGACAACGAAGTAGTTATATTGATTACAAATTACCTGTTCACAGCAAAAGCGGAATTATAGAGTGGATGAATCGCATAACACGGGTATATAATATTGATTATCGCAATACAGAAAAGGGTTTTGAAGTATCCAAAAAAGCCAGCGAAAATTATTATCGCTTAACTTCTCAAAACTTTATTGCTTTAAAAAAGTTTGGGGTAACTCATATTCTTACACATATATCGCAAAAGCTTCCATTTTGTGAAGTAGCAAAAAATAATGAGTTTGTAATTTATAAGATTCCATAGAAAATACAGGTAATTACATTTTATACCTAACCTGCATAATGCAGAAAAAAATCACCGCAAAGACGTTTACCCCGTTAGATAGTTTATAAATAAACGAACGAAAAAAGCGGCAGTAGGCAGTAGCGGTTGGCAGTTCTGCCTACTACTACTGCCGATTGTTAAAAAAACGCATTTTATACTTGTTTAAAGTGTAAATTCTATTTCAAAAATAATTTTTGATGCTTGTACCACAGTTCATAAAGAAATGTGACCAGGCTTGCTTGAATCAATTTATGTAAATAAATTTTTAAATTTTGCGTCTCTGCGGTAAAAAATATTATGCCAAAAACACATCAATATAAAAGATAAAGGTACTAAATTCCGCAAGTGTTTTTATAAACACCGAGTTCACAGAGATTGTCATAGAGTAAACCCAAAGATATTGGGTAAAAAAATACTCTGTGTAACTCTTTGCTTTCTTTGTGTTTTCTGTGTTAAAAAGAAAATTGTTTTTAGAACTTGCGGATTTTAAGTAAAAATTTACCCCGTGCAAAGTATAAATAAAATTTTACCCTGTTATTAGCATTAATATAAAAAATGATTATTTTTGACATTTTTCATCTTTCAGTTTATACTTTATGGCATTATTTTTATTTTCTACAGACCTGACAGGTTATTTCTAATAAAATGATTACCAGACTTGAAAAGCAGGGCAAAATTTGCAAAGAACAAACCTGTCAGGTCTGGAATATAGGAAAAAGTGTCAACTATTTTTGTAGCAAAATGAAAAATGCCTTATTTTTGTAAATAAATTGTAACGTTTTTTCATTAAAAAATGCAGTTTCACTATGTTTGTAATTATCAGAGTTCTTAATATTAATTTAGCAAAGCAATATTTTACTGCCTGTTCGGAACTTAGCCAAGCTATCTTATTTACCCCGTTAGATATTGTTTTTTTTGCAATATCGCGTTATTCAATGCGATTATCTACCGGGGCAAGTACCTTTAAAATAAAATATAAATATGAGTAATTTATTTCCAGAAACACCTTTAAAATCAATAATATTATGAGTAATTACAGTTCAAGCAATTCAACAATGAAGAAATGAAACGATAAAGCAATTTGTACTGCAACAGGTGATAAATTGCGTTTTTTTATAGTCATACAATAGTCATTCAGTGGTCATACAATTGAATGATAGCGAAGCGAATGACAATTAATGACCTTATTAAGTATAATTACGAACATTAATTTAATATCTGTATTATGTCAATTTATGAAATTTTTACTAATTTAAAATCTGATAATTTGAGTTTTTTGTACAAAGGGCAGTTCAGCGATACAATAACTGATAAAATAATCGACCTGATTGAAGTTAATATAAGCAATAATTTAGTTGAATTGACTTCTCTAAAAAAGAAAGTGCCGTTTTTAATGGTCGAATGCTTCCAGAATATTATAAGACATGCCGCTTTATTAAAAGAGGAAATGGGATTTTTTATGATTCGGAATATTGAAAACAGTTATTATATTGCTTCAGGTAATGGGTTAGAAAATATTAATGTCGCTTCACTCAAAACAAGGCTTGAAAAGATTAATACCTTAAATAAAGAAGATTTGAAAGTATATTATTTTGAAATATTAAATAATAAAGAAGTGTCCGAAAAAGGAGGGTCAGGTCTTGGTTTAATTGAAATGGCGCGTAAATCGGGACAAAAAATTGAATTTGCCTTTTATCCGCTTAACAATACATACTCGCTTTTTTATATTCAAATAAAGATAAAAAGCAGCGAAAATAAAGTAGAAGTATCAATACCAGTATCAAATACAATTTCTACAATTAATGATACAACAGAACTTCATAAAATCATGAGAAATAATAATATACTACTAATACAACAAGGAGATTTTTCACAAGAAACTCTTTTTTCCATCCTTACCATGGTTGAGAATAATTTAAAACAGCAGGTTGATATCTCAAACAAAAACAAAATAATATATCACGTATTAGTTGAACTATTGCAAAATATTACTAAACATGGCTATTCGACTACAAATTTTAAAAAAGGAATTTTTTCGGTTTCAATTAACAATAATCTATATCATATATCTTCAGGTAATTATATTATAACAGATAAAGTTGAACACCTTAAACAGTACCTTAAACAATTGCAATCGCTGAATAAAGATGAGTTAAAGGTATTGTACCAAAAAGTTTTAAGAGAATGTAACGAAACCTCAGGACTCGGGCTTATAGATTTAGCAAGAGAATGCTCAGAACCTATTGAGTATAATTTTTATCCCGAAAATAATAATTTAACATTCTTTGAAATAACGGTAAAAGTTTAATAAGATGGAAAAATTAATAATTAATAATCAAAGGGGAGATATTCCTAAAATTACTTTAGATAAAGAAGCCAATGTATTTGAAATTTGCGGAAAATCTTTGCCCGAAAATGCTGTAGAGTTTTATTCACCTGTAATTAAATGGATAAAAGAATATGTTCAAAACCCTAATCCCGAAACAATATTTACAATAAATTTAGATTATTTTAACTCCTCTTCGTCAAAA
>PCSS01000079.1 GCA_002771395.1 Bacteroidetes bacterium CG23_combo_of_CG06-09_8_20_14_all_32_9
TTATTTGCCATTGTCAAGTATTTTTTTTGTTAATTCAGTAAATTGAATCCCATCAAAATTACCTGAACTCATCATCAATAAAACTTTATTTCTATAATTTAGACGTAATAGGTGAGCAATTAGTTGCTTTGAATTGATAAAAACTTTTAATCCGGGTTTTTCAAAAGCATGCAACACTTCGTCGGGCTGAACAGGAGCAAGCCTTTTATGCTTGATGGTAAGGTGATTATAATAAACAATTGCTTCGTCGGCAGCGTTCATAGAATTTTTATATTGAGGCAAAAACTCTTTTTTAAGACTGCTGAAAGTATGAAGTTCAAGACAGGCGGTAAGTTTTTTGTCTGTAAATTGCTCTTTTACTGCGTTAATGGTTGCTTTTACTTTTGATGGCGAATGTGCAAAATCAAGAAATACAGTTGTTTGTTCATTTTCTCCTAATTTCTGAAGCCGTTTATTTGCTCCACGAAAAGTAGAAATTGCCCGATAAAACTTATCATCAGAGATTCCTGCCAACCGGCAAATTTCTAATGCTCCGCTTATGTTTTCCAAATTATGACTGCCAAAAATCTCAATAGGAACTTTTTCGTTACCGGTTAAAAGAAACGTCCTGTTGTTTTCAGTAAGATGCGGATGTATGCTGTATGAAATATTGCGAATTCCGGATTTTATTTTTCGGGAAATTTTTCTCAACTCCTCATCGCCTTTGTACCAAACCAAAGCCCCGTTTTCTTCAATCATTCCGGCAAATATTTCAAATTGTTCAATATAATTTTCAAAAGTGGGAAAAACGTTGATGTGGTCCCATGCAATTCCGCTAAGTAAGGCGATATGAGGATGATATAAATGAAATTTTGGTCGCAAATCATCCGGCGAAGAAAGATATTCGTCGCCTTCTATCACCATAAATTTTGCCTCTGCCGAAAGTGAAACCATCGTGTCGAAACCTTGTACCTGTGCGCCAACCATATAATCGAAAGCAATTCCTGATTCTTTCACAACGTGCATAATAATGGATGTAATTGTGGTTTTACCATGACTGCCGCCAATAACAATCCTGATTTTATCTTTAGATTGTTCGTAAAGATATTCGGGGTACGAAAATATTTTTAAACCAAGTTCTTTGGCTTTTGCAAGTTCGGGATTATCGTTACGGGCGTGCATTCCAAGAATTACAGCATCTAATTTAGCATGAATTTTTTCGGTAAACCAACCCGGTTTTTCGGGAAGTAATCCGTAAGCTGCCAGTCTTGATTTTGACGGCTCAAAAATTTCGTCATCGCTGCCGGTAATAACGTATCCTTTTTTATGCAGAGCAAGAGCCAGATTGTGCATGGCGCTTCCTCCAATAGCTATAAAATGAACCCTCATGTAAAATTATTTATCAAATAAAATTTTAAATTGAAAATGGTATAAAAATACAAAAACTTTTGTAACTATTCAGCCCATGTTTTTTTAAGGCACATATTATATCAATTTAAAAAATTATTTACCCCGTTAAATAGTTTAAAAATGAACGAACGGAAAAAGTGGCAGTAAGCAGTAGCGGTTGGCAGTCCTACCTGCTATTACTGCCACTTGTTAAAAAAACGCATTTTATAATCGTTTAAAGTGTTAATTCTATTTTAAAAATAATTCTTGTATCCTGCATCACAGTTCATAAAGAAAAACGTGCCTGTGTTAAAAGATGGTTACAACCGATATGTAAATAATTTTTAAAATTCTGCGTCTCTGCGGTAGAAAATATTCTGCCAAAAAACATCAATATAAAAGATACAAGTTACTAAATTAAAATCCTTATTTGTAATTTAACTTCAGATTTTGTTTTACCGTTAATTTGGGTAAGTCCTGAACTTATTGTATTTATGTTAGAATAATACGTTTGACCAAATCTTAACCATAAATCAATTCTTTTGTTCACTGAATATTTCACGTTTAAATAAAATCGTGTGCCTTTATCGTAAAAAGCCGGGATAGAAAAAGCGTAAAGTACATCATTTTCGTATTCATAAAGTCGTGAGTCGTAACTATCAGTATCAAAAATGCAATACCTGGCAGAAAATGTAAGCGGAATCTTTAAAGGATTATAAATTAAATCCTGGTAAATTATAAACCCATTCTCATTCTTTGGATACTTTTGATATGTAAGCCATTCAACGCGGTTTCTAAGTTCAAGTGTTTGCGAAACTTTATAAGCAATATGAAACCTGATTTTTGTAGTAGTAACATCCTCAATACCCTCAATTACAGATGGAATGGTAGTTGGAATATTTGCGGGTTTAATTTTTTGGCGATAGCGCACATACATATTTACTTGCCTGTTAGGCGAATATCCTGCTTCAATCAAATAATCGCTTCCTTTTGAGGGTGCATAAACTCCATATTTTAGCCATGGGAAAGTAAATAAATCGTAATAACCAGATAGTCTCCATTTTGCATAAGGATAAATTGTAGTGCCAATATAAAAACCATGCTCGTTTGCATTATTTGTATTTTCGCCAAAAGCACTGTTGTACGTTGCCTGATAATTTCGCTCATAATTACGATAAATAAGAGCCATATTTATTTGCGATGATAAATTGAATAACATGCCGCTGATAAAGGCTTTGCCATGGTTTTGACTAATTGCTCCTTCTCCAAAAAATGTAACATCCTTGAGCATAAACTGAAAATCGGAACCAAGGTTTGAGTTTGATTTTCCGCTAAAATCGTACTGATTATAAACCGTTGGAGTTTTAATAAAATTTGCACTATAATAATATTGTATGCCGGTAAGTCCCAATTTGAATTTTTCCATATTAAGAGAAATATTTCCGCCAAGAACAGTTTCCTGAACTGATTTACGGTCGGCAAGTTCCGATGGAGTTGCGTGTTCACCGCTTGTTTGTAAAGAACTTATTTCTTCTACTTCTTCTGATAAAGAATCAATGATAGTAATATTTGCATCATTTTTTTTTCGTGATGCAAAAGTGGTAAAATCCAAATGTTTTATTCTGAAAGTAGCTCCGGCGCCTCTGAAAAAAAGGTTTTCGTCGGCACTTGAATATTTTTTTAAACCCTGTGATTTTTTCCGGGTGCTTGTTACCATAGCAGATTTTCTGTAGTTAAGCCCCGAAAAAACTACAAGCCCCTGTCCAAACTGTGCACAATAATCGCCTAAAACAATGGTTTTTAATGGACCAATATCTTTTATAAGTAAATGGGCTGAATAAAAATCAAACCCTCTTTTCTGACTTCCTACAAAAAACTCCTCGCCCGGGTCTTTCTCGGCAGTAATGCCCCACAAAACCTTTGTTTTATAAGTAAACATATAACGAAAATATAATTTATCAGGACTTCCCAGGTATCTTGAGTTTGGGCTTGCAGTTAAGGCAGAATCGGTAATTGGTGAATATCCCAATTGTTGTTCTAAAACACGTTGAGTTCTAATAAATATTTTATGACTTCCGTACATTAAAGCTTTTTTAGGAGAAAAACTTAATAATGGTTCTTCTTTTACAACAGTTATAAATGGTAAAATAAGTCTTAAATATTCTTCATTAAATCCCGAAACGTTAAGCAATTCATATATACTAAGCATTTGTCCGTAATCCTTAATATATTGCAAAATTGCGTTTACCTGAAAATCGCTTAATAACTGAAGTTTTTCTAACTCTGCTTTTGTGGCAGTATTTATATTTAAAGGTTCATTCAAATAAAAAGTAAGGTCTTCGTAAAGAGAAGTATAATCAAGTTCTCTATCGGTATTAGATGCAATTTCTTCAATAAATTTTTCGATAATTTCTTCGTTTGATCCGGCTGGCTGTTGTTGCGAAAAAGCAGGAATAATTAAAAATAATGATATTATTATTAGATATATTCGCTTCATAACACTGTTCAATTAACTAACTTTTGTGATGAACTTCCACCAAACTCGTAAGTAAAACCAACATGAGAGGAAATGCCAAGAACCTGATGCGACGAAAAAGAAATATCAGCTTTTATTCTTTTGTAAACATAACCAATTCCGAAACTTATTTGATTTGGATTGCTAGTTACTCCGGCTCTTATAAATAAATTTTCCATAAACCGGTATTCCATTCCAACTTTGTAAACAGCTTTGTATGCCATGTCTTTTTCAGCTTCAACTGTACAAAGCACTTTTTCAGAGAACTCGTAAGCAAGTCCGAAAGTTAAAATTGTAGGAACTCTCTCGTCATTGTAAGCTGCAATTTTTGAGCGACTTAAATTGTAAATTTGTCCGCCTATATATAAATGATTTATAGGCTGTGCAAGAAAACCAATCTCGGCAATGGCTGTTCCTTTGTTGCCGTATTCCTCGGCATAATAAGTGTTTAAATAATCAAATTTTATTCCTGCCGAAAACTTTTTTCCAAACGATTTTGCAAAAGCAAGTCCAACACGGCTTTCGTTATATTTTGAATACCCGAATTGCATTAAATCAATGGCAAAAACTCCTGAAGCGGTTGGATACGCAAAGGCTGCGGCTTTTAAACCGAGTTCTTTTAATGCAAACCTGTTTTCATAAAATAAACCCAGTGTGGGTTTTGTAAGCAAAGATAATCCGGCCTGGTTATGCGTAACCGACCATAAATCGGAAAAAGCTACTCCCGAAGTACCCATTCCGGCTTGCCTTGCGCCAATCGGATAATTTCCGTTGATAGCGTTAACATGTTGGTAACAGGATACAAAAAGAATAATTACAGTAAAACTGAAATAAAATTTACACATATTAATTTATTTTAAATTTTAATTTATATTGTTTAAGTTCTTTATTTGCTTTTTCAACTTTACCTGCCAATCCGGCTTTATATTTTTTTATTTTTTCAAATAATTCCTTATTTCCGGTAGAAAGGATTTGAACAGCCAGAATTGCAGCATTTAATGCAGCATCAAGCCCAACGGTAGCAACAGGAACTCCCGGAGGCATTTGAAGTATAGATAAAATACCGTCCCATCCGTCAATTGAAATTGAACTGCGGCAAGGAACACCAATTACGGGAAGGGGAGTATATGCAGCAATTACACCGGGCAAATGTGCTGCACCGCCGGCACCTGCAATAATTACTCTAATACCTTTGTCATAAGCATTTGAAGCAAATTTTTCGACTAACTTTGGAGTGCGGTGTGCCGAAAGTGCGTTAACCTCAAATGGAATATTAAATTCATTTAACAGCTTGGCAGCTTGTTCCATAACAGGCCAATCGGAAGTGCTGCCCATAATTATACTTACCAACGGTTTCATGCTCATAAGAAATTGAAGTTTTACGTGTAAAAATACTGCTAATTAATCAATATTTAAAATTAACAGACTAAAATGATTTTTTTATTTTAAATTTTTACAGATGGAAAAAGATTTTACAGTTGCTAAACTTATGCAATATTACTTAAATGATACAAATGATATTAAAATTGATAGTGTGAGTACTTATTTATTGACAAAGAATGAAAAAGTTTTTTTGTTGTAAGAAATAATTTCTATCAGGCAACCTTTTTTATTTAAGCGTCTTTTTATTAAATTACAAAAGAGCTTGAAAAAATATTTAGAAAGATTAATTAATCGCTTTAAATTGCATAAAATTAAAATACAAATGTTATGAAAAAATTAATTATTTCATTATTCCTTGCAACATTATTGCTGGGGCTTGCCTTACCCAAAAAAACAAATGCGCAGGTAAACGTACAAGACTCCCTTGCACTCGTGGCTCTTTATAACAGCACAGATGGAGCTAACTGGGATCCCG
>PCSS01000012.1 GCA_002771395.1 Bacteroidetes bacterium CG23_combo_of_CG06-09_8_20_14_all_32_9
CGATTTGTTTAATAGATTATTAATCGCTTGTATTACAGAATGTAAATAAATTTTAGGCACTGTACCCGATAGTCATTTAACTTTAAGCATTATATTTTGATATAATTTTACACGCAAATTTAAACGGTTTACTTTTAATAAAAAGAGGATTTCTGAAAATTAGAATTTTCGAGGCGGACAAGATTTTAAAATCTGAGTTTACTATTGTAAATGAGGATTTAAAATTATACTATAATAGGCGACAACTTACTTATTATGGTCATTCAGTGGTCATACAATTGTATTACAGCGAAGCGAATGACAATTGAATGACAGCGATAGCGAATGACAGCGAGGCGAATGACAGCAAAGCGAATGACTGGCAGTTGGCAGCCCTGCATACTGCTACTGCTCACTGCCGCTTTTTAAAGAAACGCATTTTTGATATTGAGCATGCCGAAATATGCCCTTTCAAAGTATAAAGTCCAACAAGAAAAAGCAATTTTTAGAAGTCCCGTTAAATTAACCCTATAATTTTAAGTGTTTTCCAAATACAAAATAATTCTATATTTGCAACATCTTTTAAAGCATATTAAAATTGACATAATGAACAGAATAACTCAACTTTTTAATATTCAGTATCCCATTGTTCAGGCGGGGATGATTTGGTGCAGCGGGTGGAAATTGGCTTCGGCTGTAAGCAATGCCGGCGGTTTGGGACTTATCGGCTCAGGCTCTATGAATCCCGAAATATTAACAATTCACATTAAAAAATGCAAACAGGCGACCAATAATCCTTTCGGTGTAAATATTCCGTTAATTTATCCTTATACCGAAGATTTTGTGAGAATTGTGATAGAAGAAAATGTAAAAATTGTATTTACTTCAGCCGGAAATCCGGCAAAATGGACATCTTTGATAAAAGAGAAAGGTATTACTGTGGTTCACGTTGTTGCAAATACCAAATCGGCAAAAAAATGCGAAGAAGTTGGTGTTGACGCAATTGTTGCCGAGGGTTTTGAAGCCGGTGGTCACAACGGCAAAGAAGAAACCACAACTATGGTTTTAATTCCAATGATAAGAAAAATCGTTTCGTTGCCATTAATTGCCGCAGGAGGCATTGGAACTGGTAGTGGTATGTTGGCTGCTATTGCCCTGGGAGCTGACGGGGTTCAAATAGGCAGCCGTTTTGTTGCTTCATTGGAATCATCGGCACATCAAAATTTTAAAAATAAAATTATAGAAGCAAAAGATGGTGATACACAATTAACGCTAAAAAAAATTATGCCTGTAAGATTAATTAAAAACAAATTTTTTTATGATGTAGAACAAAAACAAAACAATGGAGCAAGTATTCAGGAATTATCAGATTTGCTTGGCAGCGGACGTGCCCGAAAAGGAATGTTTGAGGGTGATGAAAAAGAAGGCGAAATGGAAATTGGTCAGATTTCGGGAATAATAAATGAAATTAAACCCGCCGTACAAATTGTAAAAGAAATAGTTGAAGAATTTAACCAAACTTCAAAAAGTATTGCGGGTTTACAAATTTAATTTTCTAAAAATAATTTTTTGCAATAAATAGTAATTTTTTATTCCATAAATTATTTCTAATTTTAAAACTAAATAATAAACCAAAATTATTAATCATAAAACGTTTATAATATGAATTTTAAATTAACCGAAGAACAAAAAATGATTCAGCAGGCAGCAAAAGATTTTGCTGAACGGGAATTATTACACGATGTAATTGAAAGAGACGAAAAATCAATTTATCCAACTGAAGCGATGAAAAAGATTGTGGATTTGGGATTTATTGGCATGATGACCGACCCAAAATGGGGTGGTGGAGGAATGGACACTATTTGTTATGTACTTGCTATGGAAGAAATTTCTAAAATAGATTCTTCGGTTGGAGTAGTTTTGTCTGTTACCAATTCGCTTGTAATATGGGGTATAGAAACTTATGGTACCGAAGCTCAAAAAGAAAAATACCTAAGACCATTAGCTACGGGCGAAAAAATCGGTGCATTTCTACTTTCCGAACCCGAAGCCGGTTCCGATGCAACTTCACAACATACAACTGCCGAAGATAAAGGCGATTATTATTTGCTGAACGGTACAAAAAACTGGATAACAAATGCAAATTGCGCATCAACATACATAGTTATTGCTCAAACTTGTCCCGAAAAAAAACATAAAGGAATTAATGCTTTAATTGTTGATAAAAATACACCAGGCATAACTTTAGGTCCTCACGAAAATAAAATGGGAATGCGTAGCTCCGACACACATTCTGTTATGTTTAATGATGTTAAAGTTCCTAAGGAAAATCGCATCGGGGAAAATGGATTTGGATTTACTTTTGCTATGAAAACCCTTGATGGTGGTCGTATTGGAATTGCAGCTCAGGCACTTGGAATTGCATCGGGTGCATTTGAACGCGCATTAAAATATTCAAAAGAAAGAAAAGCATTTGGAACCGAAATATGTAATCATCAATCTATTGCATTTAAACTTGCCGACATGGCAGTGAAAATTGAAAACGCACGAAACCTTTGTTTTAAAGCTGCCTGGCTAAAAGACCAACACTTACCTTACGCTGTTGCCAGTTCTATGGCAAAATTGTATTGTGCAGATATTGCAATGGAAGTTACAACCGAAGCAGTTCAAATTCACGGTGGATATGGCTATGTAAAAGATTATCACGTTGAAAGATTAATGCGCGAAGCAAAGTTAACCCAGATTTATGAAGGGACTTCGGAAGTTCAGAAAATTGTAATTTCAAGAGCGATTCTTAAAGGATAAATCAATTGACTGTTTAAAATAAAGAAATGAAAATTTTAGTTTGTATTAGTAATGTTCCGGATACTACAACCAAAATCAAATTTGTAAATAACAATACAACTTTTGATATTAACGGTGTGCAATGGATAATAAATCCGTGGGACGAACTTGCTTTAACACGTGCCATAGAAATAAAAGAAGCAAATGCCGGTGCAGTAGAAAATATAACCGTTATAAATGTTGGATTAAAAACTACCGAACCAACTATAAGGAAGGCGCTTGCTATTGGAGCCGATAAAGCTATCCGCATAAATGCAGAACCAAAAGAGGCTTACTCTGTTGCATTTCAACTTGCCGAAGTAATTAAAAAAGAGAAGTTTGATATTATTCTTTGCGGAATCGAATCATGCGATTATAACGGAGCTTCGGTTGGTGGAATGCTGTCGGAATTTCTTGATTATCCTTCAATTTCGGCAGTTTCTTTTTTAAATATAGAAAACCGGCAGTTAAAATTAAAAAGAGAAATTGACGGAGGCTATGAAGTTATATCAATTATCACCCCTTTTATCGGAATTGTACAAAAAGGAATTGCCAAAGATGCCCGTATTCCTAACATGCGCGGAATTATGATGGCAAAAACAAAACCCTTGCAAGTTGTAGAACCTGTTCAAGTTGATAATTATACCGAATTTGTAAGTTTCTTTCATCCAAAGCCTAAAACAGCCTGCAAAAAGGTTGACCCTGAAAACGTAAAGGAATTGGTTAACCTGCTTCATAACGAAGCCAAAGTAGTTTAAACAAAGAAAATCCTAAATTTCCTATATAATTTCCGCGTAAGTTGTTGATACATATATCAGTAATGATTCGGAGAATGGGGAAAACGGAGAACCAGATAAATACTATGACAGAAAGGATTACAAAAATTAAAGTAGGCAGCGGCAGCAGTAGTTTGCAGTCCTGCCTACTGCTACTGCCTACTACCGCTTGCTCGTTTCTCCCATTCTCTGTTTCTCCCATTCTCCGTTTCTATTATCTTGTAACAAAGTTATCTTTTTTGAAGTTCGTGTGCAAGCACAAGGGAGACTTAAATCTTAAATCCTTAATCTTAAATAATTATGTCAATATTAGTTTTTGCAGAAAATTGGGACGGAAAGTTTAAAAAACTGACTTATGAACTTGTTTCGTATGCCCATGCACTTTCAAAGTTAATGAATTCATCAGTTTCAGTAGTTTCCATAGGAAAAGTTGACGATAATGAACTAAAAAAACTTGGAACTTATGGTGCATCAAAGATTTTAAATGTTACCGATAGTCGACTTCAAACCTTAGATAATAGGGCTTACACAAGAGTAATAGCTGAGGCAGCCACAAAAGAAAACGCCGGTGTGGTGATTTTTGCTTTAAATAATACAGGAAAAGCTGTCGCTCCGAGAGTTTCGGTAAAGCTAAAAGCAGGAATGGTTTCGGGAGTTATTGGTTTGCCAGCTTCTTTAGAACCTTTTACCATTGTTAAAAAAACATATACCTCCAAGGCATTGGCAAATGTGGTTGTTAAGACTCTTGTTAAAATTCTTACACTTTCGCAAAATTCTTTCGAAATTGCAGAATCACCTGTTAATGCCACTATTGAAAATTTCTCACCCGAAATAAGTGATATTAACACTATTGTAAAAGAAGTAAATAAGGTTACAGGGAAAATTTTACTTATTGATGCTGAAATTGTTGTATCGGGTGGACGAGGTATGAAAGGTCCTGAAAATTGGGGACCTATTGAAGAACTTGCAAAAATATTAGGTGGTGCTACTGCATGTTCGCGACCGGTTTCTGATGAGGGTTGGCGCCCGCATGAAGAACACTGCGGACAAACCGGAAAAATTATTGCACCGAATTTGTATATCGCCGTTGGTATTTCAGGTGCTATTCAGCATTTGGGCGGTGTAAGCTCATCAAAATGTATAGTCGCAATAAATAAAGACCCGGAAGCTCCTATTTTTGAAGTTGCAAACTACGGTATAATTGGTGATGCATTTAAAGTGCTTCCCCAACTTATTGCGGCTTTTAAAGAGTTGAAAGGAAATTAGCGTTACCCGGCAAGCTGACAATTTACGATTTTTACCTTCATGTATTGAGAATGTTATTATTTTGTTACTGTTTGGGTAGAGGAACAAAGGATTAGTTTACAGTTTTTAGGCTCTTAAAAAAGCAAACTTACCAACATGTTGTCAATTTCAATGCTCAATAATCAATTTTCAATTTTCAATGTTCTAGTGGATACATCATTTTTTTACTTGAAAATTGATGGTTGAGCATTAAACATTGAATATTTTTCTCCAAATGGCTTTTTTCCCAAAGGGCAAAATGTAGTAACTGATAGATGGTTACTGGTTTCTGATACTGGCAACAAGTAACCTTAACAGTAACATTATTCGTTACTACCCACCCGCAAAAGTAAAGATAAATTGATATAATCTGTGGCTACAAAGAACATGGGCTGAATAGTTACCATTATTCTTTGTTATTTATTTTATTCAGGATTTTAAATGCATCAGCAGCAGAAACTCCTTTTGATGCAAGAAAACAAAGCAGTTTTTTGTCTCGTACAAACTCATTCTCTGCTTTTATTGATTTACGCTTTTGTAAAGCGATCACGGTAAGTTTTTTTATATATTCTTCTTTGTCTATTACTTGTAATGCTTTGGAAATGAATTCGGGAGAAATCTTTTTTACTAATAGTGCATGTTCAATTTTTGCCAATCCCCATTTTTGAAAAGCCAATTTATCGTGTACATAAGCATGGGCAAAACGTTTCTCGTCAATAAAATTATCTTCAACAAGTTTTGAGATAATTTTTTTAATAATTTCATCATTCACGCCTGCTTCTTGTAACCGTTTTTGTATATCACTGGTGCACATTTCGCGGCGGCTGCACCAATACATGGCACGCTTTAAATAAAATTCATAGGTAGTCATATTACAGTGGTTTTATTTTGCTTTAATTAGAGTCTGTCTGTAATGTTGGCGTTTTAAGTCTGAAATCATTAATTCAATTAAAAAGTAAAAATTAAAAAAAAATACCAAAAGTAAATCATAAATTTTAAATTGGACCCAATTATATACTTTATGGACAGATTCTAATTAGTGTTTGTCTGTAATATCAATCTTTTTCATTTTAAGGAATATGGTATAAGGAAATAGGGAATAAAG
>PCSS01000228.1 GCA_002771395.1 Bacteroidetes bacterium CG23_combo_of_CG06-09_8_20_14_all_32_9
CTTAATTCTTAATCTTAAATCCTAAATTAAAATGTCTTCCCAAAGTATTCCTTCAAAAAAAAAATATTTAACCCTGTTTCAATAAAGAAACATCCAAAAATTACTATTTGGCATAAACTGATATTTTTAAGTCCGATTTTAATTATAATATTAATATTTAAGGTGAATGATTGGTACAGGGAATATCAACTTTTAAATAACGGAATTGAAACTGTGGCAAAAATTACAAAAGTAAGTTCAGTTGGCGTTCGCGATCCTGTTGAAATTGAAAATGTTGCCTTTGAGTTTGCTTATCACGATTCAATTATTAATGGTTATACCGTTGCCGAAACAAATAATAAATATGCTCTTACACCAGATGGGATGCCGCTATCGGTAAATGATGAGTTTACTGTAAAGTTAGTTAAAGGGAAACCTGAAATTTATGAACTTGATTTTTCAAAACCTTCGCTTAAAACTATTGAACATTATATAGATATTACTTCAAAAACTTTGATTAATCTTAAAATATTCACGGCAGGCGAAAAGCAAAAGAGCCAATGTATTTGTCTTTCTCAAAATATTTTCCTTAAATACGGTACTGACGGCTTAGCAATGGTTCTTTTTAACGATGAATTTATGACCGAAAATTTTAGTCACAATGCTGTTACATTTAAAAAGTTTATAGGGAAAAAAGAAGTTAAGGAATTAATTGAAAGGTGTAAGTAATATAATCATAGCATATTTGATTACTATAAAAGTTACTATACTGTAATCAGGTAATAAATCGCGTTTTTTGTATATTCATTCAGTAGTCATTCAGTGGTCATTCAGTAGTTTTATAAGCGAATGACAATTAATGTCCTTTTCAAGTATAGTAATTTTTCTAATAATATAACGCAAAAAAATACAGAATATTACAGCATTTTTATTTCGTGCATGCCGTAACACATTATTTTATCGTTATCGTGTTTTAATTTAATATACCCGTTTGGCTCAACTCCCAATATTACAGATTTAAACATTTCGTTATCTTTTAAAAACGCACATTTTTGTCCAAGACAATACAAAATTGAATGATAATCTTTATCAATAGTTATAAATTTATTTGATTTTAGTTGCTCATAACGTGTTATTATCAATTCATAAAGTAATCTTAAACTTTTTTCAAGAACAAAAGGGACTGCTGTTTTCATTTTTAAAGAAACAGCATTGGATAAATTGTCGGGAAACTTATCCTGATTAATATTTAACCCGATACCGGCAACCGACGCATTTATTTTTTGTCCGAGCCACAAACTTTCGATTAAAATTCCGGCAACTTTTTTATCTTCTATAAAGATGTCGTTAAACCATTTAATGGCAACGTTTGAACAAAATAAACCCACATAATCGGCAATTCCAAGTGAAATTACTTTAGACAAATAGAATTGGTTTTCGGGTTTTAAAAAAGCAGGTTTAAAAATAATTGAAAATGTAAGATTTTTGCCAGGTTCGCTTTGCCATATATTATTGTTTTGACCCCTGCCCTTTGTTTGATTTTCAACCCAAATTACAGTTCCTTCGGATAAATTTTGCTTTCCGAGCATCTCTAAAGCCACCGTATTTGACGATGGAGCTTCTTGTATTTTAATTATTTCCATAGCTATACTGAAGATAATTTGATTTCCGAAAAAAAATAATCTGAATGGGAGAAACGGGGAACGGGCGATAATTCACCGTTTTGCCCATTTGCCCTTTCTCCGTTTCATCCTGATTTTTTCCGTAAACCTATTTCATTTGAGTATCTAATTTAATCTACACAAGTTAATTCAACAAAAAATGTTGTTCCTTCACCCAATTTTGTCATGTAGTGAACCTTACCTCCCATTCCTTCAACCATATTTTTTACCATTACCAAACCCAATCCCATTCCACCGGATTTTGTTGTAAAATTAGGATTAAATAGTTTTTGTTGTACATCATCGGAAATTCCAGTTCCATTGTCGGAAATTTTTACAATTGCAAGTGAAGAATAATTATATGTTTCTACCTTTACAAGTCCCTCTTTACCAGACGGTATTGCCTGAATTGCATTTTTTACAAGATTAGTTAAAATACGTAAAATTTGTTCTTTATCGGCATTTATATAAATTTCATTGTTATTATGATTATCGAAAACGAATTTCACATTATCACTTTGTTTGTATAACTCAACAACACTCTGTGCCTTTTCAACTAAATTAATTCGCTCAATAACAGGTGATGGCAAGCGTGCAAACAAAGAGAACTCAGATGCAATAGCCGAAAGAGCATCAATTTGTTCAATTAGAGTTTTGCTCATTTTATCAACTAAATTTTCCCATCCCGGGATTTTATTTTTATAAGAACGTAACAACTGCTGAACGCTAAGTTTCATGGGCGTAAGGGGGTTTTTTATTTCGTGTGCAATTTGTTTTGCCATTTCGCGCCATGCCATTTCACGCTCGGAGCGGGCAAGCATTTCAGCACTATTTGAGAGTTCTTCAAGCATTTTATTGTACTCACCTACAAGAGAACCGATTTCATCAACACGATTATATACAATAGGTTCATTCTTTTTACCAAGTTCAATTTCTCTGAATTTTCGTTGCAATAATATTAATGGATGTGTTAGCCCGTTTGCAATAAAAACAGTGAACGACATAGCCAATAAAATCAATATCAAATAAATATTTACAAGTGTTATAACAAAGGATGAAATTTCGCGCGTAAGCGTATTTTGTCGGGTAAAATATGGAAGATTAAGATAAGCAAGAAATTTTCCATTTGCATTGTAATAAGGCATATAAGCCGATAAATATTTTAATCCGCCAATGTGTTCTTCTAATATAAATTCCGGCTTGCGTTGGTATGCAATGTTATAAAATGCTTCGGGATTCATTAAATTACCGACCAAACCTTTTATAAATACTTCTGAACGCGAAGTGGCATAAAGTTTTCCGTTGTTATCGTATAAATTTATATCTGAATAAAACACATTCGAAAATTTAATCAGCAGCGATGTTATAAAATCTTTCTGTTCGGAATGCAATGTATCTTCCATACCAATTTTATCATTTAATTCTACCGTAATAGATTGCATTTTTTCGGAGATATTTTCAAAATTCTTATTTTCGTACTTTGTTATAATATAATATACTGTTCCGCTGCCAATAAGTAAAAATGAAAGTATCAGAACTGCAATAAACGAAATTAATATACGCGACCTGATATTTAAAGTAACATTAAGATTAAATTTATTAATATTTCTGATTAAAAAACACAAAATAAACAATGTAAAAAATAATATTAAAATGTATGAAAATGCTATAAGTACATCGTAAATATCAAGTGCCGGAATACTTAATACAATGGTTGTTTTTTTGTCAGGTTTATAAAAAAGATGTTCGTAATTATCAATATTTTTAATATAAAATTCTTTATGTGGAATGTTGTAAATATTTAAAGAAAGCCTGTAATCAAAATCTCCGTTACGGGTTAAAAGTTTTTTATTACGATATTTTGCATAACTGTATTTTTTAGCAATATTGGCATCACTAACTTTTTTATCTAAAAGCAAATCGGGATAACCTAATTCCTGATTTAATAGTCGCGAATCGAATTCAATAAAAAGCCTGGTACTAAGCGAATCAAATTCTTTGTTTTTAAAAGCAAGAATTCCGAGATAACTTATTCTGCCATTATTATTATCAACAAAATAAAAATTTGTATTAGGAATATTTACCCCGTATTCTTTAACAATTTCATCAAAATAGTTGAAACAACCGTAAAATTCGCCTGTTTGAGTTATTTTAAGATTATCATAAGAAGTACAAATTGTAGTTTGAATGTCATATTTTGTCCAAAATCCAGAGAAATAATTTTCACGCAGATATTGAAAAATCTCAGTTCTTTTATCTGATGAATTTTGTACAAGCTCAGAAATTATGCGGTCTTTGCCAATTTTCTTTTGCATGTCGTCAAGAAGCATTTCGGCAACCATATCATGTTCGTTTGATAATCCAACGGCAATCACTTTTCTAATATTAAGCGATTTAATATGATTATAATGCAAAGTGAATGCAGTTAAATAAATAGCAGTTAAAAAAATCAAAAATATATAACGATAAAAACCTAAGTTCTTACCCGAATATCTGAAAAAAGCAAGGGCAAAAAAGGTAAGAAAAACAAATAAAAGCGAGTACAGTTCATTAAATTCCTGAAAAGTAAAGGTTATAAGAAAAAGTGTGACTTCAGGAATCACAAACCATAAAATAATGATTTTGTATGAAAACCACTGTTTTAGTATTAAAATAGTTTTATCGAAAATAAAAAACTGGGAGGCAAAAAGTGAAGTAAGAATTACAAATGCAATTACAGTTTCAAAATCAATGTTGAGAATATTGTATATTTCATAAGAGATACTTGAATTGAGAATCAGGCTTCGGGCAATAAAAACTATAAAATATGAAAAAAATACGTTAACACACATTAAAATAATCAAATATGTTTTTTGTTGCGAAACAATCCGCGAAAAAGTTAATGTTGTAAATTCGCGATAAAAAAGTATAACAATGTAGAAAATTAAAAGTGCATCGATAAGAACATCACCCAATGATGGTAAAATAACTGATGAAGCATAAGCGTCGGGGCTAAAAAAACTGGTTGAATACAAAACGTGTGGAAACTGAAAAAACATCATCAGGAATCTGATTGTAACTAATGTTATAAAAACAACCGCTATCATCAGGTTTTTATGGTTTATTGCAACAGTTTTCATCCATTCAGATATTCCTAAAAGCAGGAAAAAAACAGCAAGAAAATAAAATACTGCAGGAATACAACTATGCGATTCGGTTAAATAAAAACCATCTTTTGGAATTAGCGAAAACAAAAAATTGCCCTTGCTGTCGGTTATTTGAAATGCCGATTGTTGTGGGATAACAGAAATATCGAAATCGCCCTTAACATCTAATTTAGAATTGAATTTATCGTTTAAAAATTTATTTTCAACAGGAAATTCATTTTTAATAAGTACAAAACCTTCCAGATAAATATCACCAATTGATTTCTGCTCAATAACAACCCATGCATTATTTATAAATGCAACAGGCTGCTGCAAATCGCCTGTAAAGTGCCAATCGTTTACAATAAAAGAATTATCGCTCCAAAAAACAAGGTTTTGATTTTTATATATAAAAACATACAACCCTGTGCCAGATAATTTTGATGAGTACCTGTTAAAAACTTCGGGTAAAAACTTTTCTAAACCTTTATTATTAATTTCTGAAGCAAAATTATTGAGCACATCGCGTAAAACGTTTCTTTGCAATTGGAGTTTTTGAGTAAAAGCATGAATGTTAATATTCTTACTATATGTATGAGATACAAAATATTCGCCGGCAATACCAATAATCAGCGACACAAGTGCTAAAACAAACAAAAATTTTAAAAGATTTTTTTTCATCAACCTTTAAGATTTACATCAAAGATAATTTTTTTTGGTTTATTTATGATGATATGGCAACCCTTTTAAAATAGTTGCGGCACGGTATAACTGTTCAATAAAGATTAGCCGTACCATTTGATGAGTAAACGTCATTTTTGAAAGGGATATTTTATTGCTCCATTTTTTAAGCATGGCAGGCGAAAATCCATAAGCTCCGCCTGCAATAAAAACTAATCGTTTTTTACCTGTATTCATAAGCATTTCAATCTTATCTGCAAAATTTTTGGATGAGAATTGTATGCCATTTTCGTCTAAAAGTATAACCTCATCTGCATTTTTAAGTTTACTTTCAAAAAGTTTAGATTCCTCCTCCTGTTGTTTTTTTACATCTAATTTTCCGTGCAACTTTGGTTCGGTAATTATTTCCATTTCAAAAGGAAAAAATTTTTTTATACGTTCCCCAAAATGTTTTATACCATCATTCACAAACCCTTCATTGGTTTTGCCAAATACTAATAATATTATCT